>JBPCXK010000390.1:0-10427 GCA_051008635.1 Gammaproteobacteria bacterium | reverse complement strand
CCTACGGACGTTTCCATCTCGCCGATGTTGATGGCGGACGATTTGCGCAAGGCCGCAACGCTATCCTCAAGGTAGATACGTCCACGCTACCGAGCGGTTCGACGTTCACCACCGAGAACCCGCGCGTTTTGCATGTCACGCAGGCGCTCATGAGCAAGATCAGCTTCGGCGTCAAGTTGCCGGAAGGCATGGCGGTCGTGCCCGGCGGGGCCTTCCCGCCTGAGCCCACGGCGCCGCGCATGCGCGAGATCTTTCGCACCGTCAAGCTTCAGGATTTCATCGATCCGGTGCGGTTTGCCTCCGGCAGAACGAACGTGACGCCGGAGTTCATCAGCCAGCTGAAGCAGGTAACGGATAAACTCGAGGGCAGGCGCAACGTCAAGCTTCTCGTGATCGGACACACCGACCCTGTGCCGCTCGGGCCCAGAATCAAGCCCATCTACGGGGACAACTACGGTCTCGCCCTGGCGCGCGCGCACGAGGTCGGCCAGCTCTTCACCGGTGATCTGGACCTGCCAGCGCAGAATGTCGAGTATGTCGGGCGCGGGCCCGACGCGCCGATCGCGAGCAACGATACCGTGGCCGGCAGGGCGCAAAACCGGCGGGTCGAGATTCAGGCCTGGTACGACGTGCCGCAAACCATACCGGTCGATACGAGCGACACCGATATGGTGGCCGGTTCGGGCAGGCAGGGTAAGGAGCTGCCGCACGGCGGCATCATCTGGGCTACGGAAGACCCGGCCGTGATCGATCTGCGCCTGAACGCGTTGGCCGACAAGCCGTTGCGGTTGCTGGGCGGCACTGCCGTCGAGCCGGTCAACTTCAGTCTCTACAGCAACTACCGCGCCTTCATCGAGCGTTGGGAGCTGTTGATCTACGCGCACCACGACCTTGACCTCGTGCGCCCGGTAGCGAAGTTGGAGGGTAAATCCCTTACGTTCGGTGAGCCGATCGAGTGGGATGGCAAGCTCGAGCGCGGATCGCTGACCGCGGGCGAGGATCTGGTTTACGTCCTTCGCGTCCACGGCGCCGATGGCCATGTGGACGAAACCGCGCCGCGCGTCCTGCGCGTCACGGAAGGTCTCAAAGCAGACGAAGACGACGAAGAAGAGGTCGTCAACGGCGAAATCTTCGGCGACAGTAACCTTGCGCGCCAGACGATCCCGGTCGCAGGTTCGCGCGTGCGGATTCACGGCGTGGAGCTGACACCGGACTATGGGGTTTCCGTCGGCGACGAGCCCGTGGTCGTAGACGCCGACGGCGAGTTCGCCATGGAGCAGTACCTGCCGCCGGGCGAACATGTCATTCCTGTCGAAGTCACCGACGCGGAAGGTCGCACCGCCACGCAGGAATTGAACGTCGACGTGCAGGGTAAATACTTCTTCATGGTCGGCCTTGCGAACGTCATCGTCGGCGACAACGATTTGTCAGGCAACGTAGAGCAGCTATCGGGCGACGAACGCTTCGACGGCGATGTCTACACCGACGGCCGCGTCGCGTTTTATCTCAAGGGCAAGATCAAGGGCAGATATCTGGTCACGGCGCAGCTCGACACGACCGAGGATGAGCTCGGCGACATCGGCGACAACCTCAAGGCCACGAGCCGCGATCCGCGCAGCGTGTTCCGCCGCCTCGATCCCGATCGCTACTATCCGATCTATGGCGACGACTCGACCACCATCAGCGATGTCGACACGCAAGGCGCTTACTACGTGCGCGTCGATTGGGACAAGAGTCAGGCCCTGTGGGGCAACTACCACACGGGCATCACCGGCAACGAGTTTGCGCAATACAATCGGAGTCTGTACGGCGCGCGCGTGGTGTATCGCACGCCGTCGCTCAACAAGCATGGCGATCACCGTTTTGAAGGTACGGCCTTTGGGTCTGAGCCGCTTACGAGCAAGGCGCATGACATATTCGCGGCCACCGGTGGCTCTCTGTACTATCTGCGCAATACTGACCTCGTGGACGGCAGCGAGAAGGTCTGGGTGGAGGTACGGCGGCGCGACACACAGCAGGTTGTCAACAACATCATTCTGCAAGAAGGGAGCGACTACGAAATCGACTACTTCCAGGGCCGCATCATTCTGCGCCGGCCATTGACGCAAGTCAGTCAGGAGGCCGCGCCGTCAATCATCAAGGACGCTCCGCTGGAAGGCGATGACGTATTCCTGCTTGCCGACTACGAGTTCGTGCCGGGCGCGTTCCTCGATGACGAAATCACCGCGGGTGGCGCCGGCCGAGCCTGGCTGACCGATTTTCTCGGCATCGGTGGTACGTATGTGCAGGAAGACCGCAACGGTACGGACTACGAGCTCAAAGGCGTGGATGCCACGGTAAAACTCGGTAAGGGCACATACCTCAAGGGCGAATACGCCGAAAGCGAATCGAATCAGAGCAACTCGGGGTTTCTCTCCACGGACGGCGGCCTGACTTTCGATGCCCTGAACACGGGCCTTGTCACGACGCAGGAAGGCGAAGCCGTCGGTGCGGAGGTTCGCGTAAATCTGGACGAGCTGACTTCGAATTCGCGCAGCGGCCACCTGCAAGGCTGGTGGAAGAGACGCGATGCAGGCTTCTCCGCGACCAGCCGCCTCGACGACGGCATCGAGACTATCGACACCGGCGTGGAGGCGCGCGTGGATGTTACGGACAAACTGACTCTGTCGGGCCGTTACACCGAGCTCGATCAGAAACAGGAGCGCGAACAGATCACCGCGAGCGCGCAAGCCGATATGGCACTCACGGAGAAGCTGTCGCTGGGGGTCGAGCTTCGGCGCGAAGAGGAAAACCTCGCTAATGCCCCGGACGCCGACGCACTGCTCGGTGGTGGCCGCGTCGCTTACAGGATCAAGCCGGAGACCGAGGTCTACGTCGCGGGTCAGGCCGTTATCGACGACAACGAAGCCTACGAGGACAATGGCCTCGGCACCATTGGCATCAGCACGCGCGTCAACGACAAGCTTGCGCTCGGCGCGGAGCTCAGCGCCGGTGACCGCGGCGAGGCGCTGATCGGCAGCGTAGACTATGTGGCCAGCGAAAGTACCTCGCTGAATCTGTCCGCCGGCGTTGGCGACGGTGCGCCCACGTCGGTCGGAGCCAACTATGCGGCCGCCAACGGTCAGGAGCTGTATGGCACGTATTCCATCGATCCGGATCGTACGGCGGGCGGGAAGTCGACGTTGACCCTGGGCCAGCGCCAAAGCTACGGCGATAGCACGCAAATCTATACCGAGCACCAGTTCTCTGAGGGCGAGAGCGAGGCAGGCGCGGCGCAGGTCTTCGGTCTCGACTACGATTTCAGTGAATACTGGCAGTTCGGGTTCACCTTCCAGCTCAGCACGCTGGAGAACGAGGCCAACGTTGGCAAGACCGAGCGCCACGCCGCCGGCGTGAGCGCGCACTACGCGGGCGACGACGTCAAGGGCAGCACGCGGCTCGAGTTCCGCCAGGACTCAGGCGCACGGGATAACACCCAGTGGTTGACGACCAACGCAATCGAATGGCGGCAGCATCCGCGTCTGAGCTGGCTCGGCAAGCTCAGCTATTCGTTCACCGAGGACGACGACACAGGCGTCGACGAAGCGAAGTTTGCCGAAGTAGACCTCGGTGCGGCGTACCGGCCGGTGTTCAGCAGCCGACTGAACCTGCTCGGCAAGTACACTTATCTCTATGATCTGCCGAGTCTCGCGCAAGTGCCGAACCGTCCGGACGAACGCGCGCATATCTTTGCTGTCGAGGCTCTGTATGATCTGACGCAGCGTTGGGAGCTGGGCGCCAAGCTCGCGTACAAGAACAACGAGCTGCGGCTCAACCGCAACGAAGGAGAGTGGTTCGATTCGAGCGCGCGCCTGGCCGTGGTCCGTGGCCGTTACCACCTCATCAAGCGCTGGGATGCGCTGGCCGAATACCGCTGGTTGAGCGTGGAAGAGAACGATGACGACAAGCACGGTGCACTGCTGGGCGTATACCGCCACTTCGGTGATCACTTCAAGATCGGCGCCGGCTACAACTTCACGGATTTCAACAGCGATCTGAGCGAGCTCGACTATGACAATCATGGCTGGTTTGTTGACCTTATCGGGAAGTACTAGCCACGCATGACTATTTCAGCGGAGCACCTCTCGGGGCGACGGGAACACGCAGGCTGGATTCGTGATACACGATCCGGCCTGCGGTGTTCCTTCACAGGTGGCCAACCTTTCCGGTTAGCCCGCATCCCAGAACATGCCAATCGGTGACGGATGCCCACTGGCGTCCATCCGGTTCAGCGATATAGCCCGATGAAAGTATCCGGTTTCAGCCGCGTTTTCCCTTTGTTGGTTTTGGTGTGCGCCTCGCTACACGCTGAGGTGCGGGCCAACGGCTGGGAGCATGCCGCGATCCCGTTTCCGATACTGATCAGGGCGCTCGATTTCCCCAACGCTTCCACACGCGCGCGCGCCGCTCAGTCGCTCGGCCTGCGAGCGCAGCCCGAGGCTGTCGAACCGCTGCTGAAACGCCTCAAAACGCCTGAGTCTGATCCGCGCGTAAGGGCCGAGATTTACGGCGCTCTGGGACATCTTGGCGATCCGCGCGCGGTGGAACCCCTGCTTGCATGTCTCGCCGAGGAGGCGCGGCAGGAGTTGCGCACCACCTGCGTGGCGGCGCTTGGGAGTATCGCCGCGCCAGAAGCGCTGCCTCATCTGCTCGATGTGCTCGAAGGCGCGGCGCCAACCCCGATTCGCGGCGCTGTGATCGATGCGCTCGCGGGATTTACACAGCCGCGGGCCACGGCCGCGTTGATTGAGATTCTAGACGCTGAGAAAGATCCGCAAACGCGCCGGCGCGCACTGCGATCGCTCGGACGCAGTCGCTCGCCAGCGGCAGCGACTCCGCTCATTGGCGCCTTGCGCGCCAGCCGAGAACCTGAAGAGCAGATCACCATCGTGCGAGCGCTGAGTGAGCTGCGGGCCGGGCAGGCCGCGCCCGAGCTCAAAGCGCTATTGGCGAGAACGGAACATGAGGAGCTGCGAATAAACATTACGGCCGCCCTCGGCGCCGTCAGGGATGGAGCCTCGTGCCCCACGCTGGTGGAAATGCTGGAGGACGACGTTGTGGCTGTGCGTTATTTCGCGATTAAGGGTCTGCGTGAGCTTGGCAACCCCGCCGCCGCAAAACCGTTGAGCGTGCTTTCATTGCAGCTGTCGAAGAAGTTGTATGGCGCTGGGCCTGCTGATCTGGAGGGCAATCAAGCCGTACTGGCGGAAGTGGGACTACAGGTAACAGCGCTCGGCGCGTTGGCCGAGCTCGACGCGCCGAAGGCTTTGCCGGCTTTTCTGGCGGCCGCAGGTAAATTCACTGTGCGACGTGATTCGGCCTCGGGGTTGCGGCTCGCTCAGGCCATCTACGAACAGCGGTGCACGGCCCGGGATGGCCTCGGCGACACAGCCGCGCGCGAGGCCGTGCCGGTGCTCGCCGAAGGCCTCATCGACCCGGATCATCGCTTGCGCGCAGTTGCGGTGCGGTCTTTCGGTGTGCTCGGCTTTGCGGACAACGCGCGGCTGGTCAGAAGAAGCCTGCGCGACGAGGCGGCAGAAGTGCGCTGGACGGCTGCGTCGGTCCTCGGCAGGTTGAGGGACCGGCACTCGGTTGGGGCGTTGATCGATCTTTTGGCCGACGATAACGCACAGGTGCGCAAGCAAGTCGCTCTCAGTCTCGGTTACTTGAGCGCTGCGGAAGCGCTCGCGCCGCTTGAAAAAATCGCATCGCAGGATGAAAGTGTTGCCGTGCGGGAGGCGGCCGCTTTTAGCGCCGATGTGTTGCGCGATGGGGGAGTTGCAGCGACAGGTCGCGCGTGGCAGGCGCAGCGGCGTGAGAGGTCTTCGACGCCCTGCGCAGCGGGCTAGCCCGCATATCTCACCACGATGACGAGCCCTCGCTTGATCTTTGATTCCACAACGCATTTTCTTCAGTCGGAAATACGGCCTGTATTCCGCTCCTTCAGAAAATGCCTTGTGAAATCAAATCTCTGCGCGATCATCTCGCCCCGTGGTGAGAAATGCGGGCTAGTGCCTTACCAGTGAAATCTTGTACAAAAATACCAAGAATTTTCAGCCGGCGCTCGCGCACAAGCAAGGCGGACTTTTCCACGCCTTGTCCACGGCCGCGCGCCTCACACGCCGGCATTGCGGTGGGCAAGGGGTGGTAAAGTCCGCCGTTGAAGAGGCACATCTTTGGTTCCGGCTATGCCGGGTTAGGAGTAGACATGGGTTTGAAATGGACTGATTCTCTGGAGATCGCCATCGCGCTTCACGAGGCGCATCCCGATATCGATCCGCAGTACGTGAGATTCACGGATTTGCGCCAGTGGGTTTGCGCGCTGGAGGAATTCGATGATAACCCTGAGCGTTCGGGTGAGAAGATCCTGGAGGCTATTCAGATGGCCTGGATAGAGGAGCGTGATTGAGGGCTCGCGTCAAAATAACTTCACATTTCTCGCCGCCCATCCATCCCGCGCGGCGGTGTTGCTTCGTCGGTCAAATAGGCCCGCTATTCGCCCTCCTTGCGCCTTACCGCGCGGCCGTCTGACCGCCGAGAAATGCAAACTTATTTTGACGCGAACCCTGAGCACGTAAAGCGCCTTGGCTTGCCGGCGCGGCGGTTTGCCTGTGCCCGAAGTGCGGAGTAAACTACTCTCGATCATTGTAACTCTCAAAAAACACCATTTCACATTAACTTAGCGTCTACTATTAATGTAATTAGTTGGAGTTTTCATGGCCGCTGAAAGGACCTTGTCAATCATCAAACCCGACGCCGTAGGGAAAAACGTTATCGGCAAGATCTATTCCCGCTTCGAGGACGCGGGGTTGCGTATCGTGGCAGCCAGGATGATGCACTTGAGCCGCGAGCAGGCGGAGGGCTTTTACGCCGTGCACCGGGAACGCCCTTTCTTCAAGGACCTCGTCGAATTCATGACCTCCGGACCGGTAGTGGTGCAAGTGCTCGAAGGGCCAGATGCCATCAACCGTAATCGCGAAGTCATGGGTGCGACGAACCCGCAGGAGGCGGCGGCCGGCAGCATTCGCGCCGAATTCGCGAGCACCATCGACGAGAACGCCGTTCACGGCTCCGACGGTCCGGACACGGCAAGGCAAGAGATCGCATTTTTCTTCAACGAAGGGGATATTTGCGCGCGCACGCGATGAAGGCGAACAGCCCCATTGCTGAAAAGCCCAATCTGCTGGGTATGACCTGCCAGCAGCTAGAAGCGTTTTTCAGTGCGCGCGATGAGCAACCCTTCCGCGCCGTGCAGGTGATGAAGTGGATTCATCAATACGGCGTCACCGACTTCACGGCAATGACCAATCTCGGCAAGGGTCTGCGTGTCGACCTTGCGGCTGACGCACAGATTGCTGCCCCGGAAGTCACAGTCGAGCAACGTTCAGCTGACGGTACGCGAAAGTGGCTGCTGCGTCTCGTTGATGGCAACGCGATCGAAACCGTGTTCATTCCGGAAGCTGACCGCGGCACTTTGTGCGTGTCGTCGCAAGTGGGCTGCGCCCTGGATTGCACGTTTTGCTCCACTGCGCGGCAGGGGTTTAACCGTAACCTCACCGCCGCTGAGATCATTGGTCAGGTCTGGATCGCCCGCCATGCCCTCGAAGCCGAATCAGGACAAAGCCGGGTCATCAGCAACGTCGTCATGATGGGTATGGGTGAACCGCTCATCAATTTCGACAACGTCGTTGTCGCGATGCGGCTGATGCTGGACGACAACGCCTACGGTTTGGCCAAACGGCGCGTCACGCTGAGTACGGCAGGCCTCGTGCCGGGGATTGATCGTCTCAAGGAGGCGATCGACGTTAGTCTGGCGGTGTCGCTGCATGCGCCTGACGACGCCTTGCGTAACGAGCTGGTGCCGCTCAACCGAAGGTATCCAATTGACAAGCTGCTCTCGGCATGCCGGCGCTTCATCGACGGCAAACACAAACAGAAGATTACGTTCGAATATGTGATGTTGAGCGGGGTCAACGATTCCGCGCAGCACGCACAAAGGCTTGCGCAACTGCTGCGCAGCATTCCCTGCAAGGTCAACCTGATTCCGTTCAATCCGTTTCCCGCCACGCGCTACACGCGTTCGAGCCCGGCCGTAATCGATACCTTCAGGGACGTGCTGCAACTTTCTGGAATCGTTACGATTACGCGCAAGACGCGTGGCGATGACATCGATGCGGCATGCGGACAACTGGTGGGGCGCGTGAATGACCGTAGCCGCCGGCAACTGCATTTCGCTCGTCTCGAGCAAGGGGCATGCTCATGAACAGACTCGCTCCCACGTTGAGTTACTTGTTGCTGATAATATTGACGGGCTGTGCGACACAGTCGAGTGACAGCGTCGGTAGAAATCCCAGGGCGGCGCGTATCAATGTCGATCTCGGCGTGAACTACCTCAACCAGAATGAGTTACCGCTCGCGCAGGCAAAACTGGCGCGCGCCCTGAAACAAGATCCCGATCTCGCGATAGCGCACTGGAGCTATGGCTTGTTGAAAACGCGTTTGGGGGAATACGCTGTGGCCGAGAGGCACTTTCTCAAGGCGATAAGCCTGGATCCGAAAGACTCGCGCGCACACAACAACTATGGCGCGTTTCTTTGCGATCGCGGCCGCCTGGACGATGCCGAGCGCGAGTTTCTGAAGGCGGTGAAGAATCCACTTTACACCACGGCCGAAACCGCTTATACCAACGCTGGTATGTGCGCCTTCAAGGCCGAGGACATGAACCGGGCGGAAAATCACTTCCGCCGCGCCTTGCGTGCGAACTCCACCTACGCCCCGGCGTTGTATCAAATGGCGAAGCTCACTTTCAGCGGCGGGCGATATCTGCAGACCCGCGCGTATCTGCAGCGCTACTCGGAAGTGGCCCGGCCTGGCCCACAGAGTCTCTGGCTCAGTATTCAGACGGAGGCTAGAATGGGCAATCGGAGCCAGGTGAAAGACATGGCGCGGCAGCTGAAAACGCAGTTTCCCCGCTCACGGGAGACCGCGTTACTGTTACAATCCGAGCAGAATGGCATCTTCTAAACCCACAGAGCTACAGCTGGTCAGCAGCAGCGGGGACGCCGCCGCCGATGGCGATCATATCGAGCTGCTGACCGGGCTTGAGCGGCTGCGTGTGGAGACCAAGTTTACGCGCGAGGACGTGGCCAGCCATCTTCATCTGAGCACCAGCATCGTGGCGGCGATCGAGGAGAACCGCTTCACCGACTTGCCCGAGCCCACATATGTGAAGGGCTATCTACGTTCGTACGCCCAATTGCTTGGGCTTGATCCTGATCTCTATGTGCGTGCGTACAACAAACTGGGGATTGCTGACCCCGCACTCGACTTCGCGCCTCAACCTCAGACTGAATTTGGCAACAACCTTGGCCTCAAGTGGGGAACTGCCGGCATAGCCGTGCTGTTGACTGGCTCCCTGACTACCTGGTGGTTGAACGAAACTCGTCAACCAGAGTTGGTGTGGGACAGTCAGGCGCAATTCAGTGTCACCGAGCCCGGATTAGCGCCGGTCGTGACCGAAGTCGAGCGGCTTGAGCTCCGGCTTCCCACTACTGGCGATGTGCGTGCCGACGCCGAGCCAGAATCCGATGAAGTTGGCATCGTGGATAATGACCTGGCGGCGGGATCTGCTGAACCGAGCGTGAGAATCCGGAAAATCATATCGGAGTCGGCGTCGACTGTCATCGACGCCGACGACCCGGCGCCGCTAAGCGTGTTACTCGGGCGGCCTGTGGTCACGGAAGATACCGGCTCGCTGCCGATGGCGGAAGTCATGGCAAGCGCGGCCGAAGCAGAAGCACACGCTGCGACGGAAACGGCGGCGCCAGTCCCAACGCCGATGCCTGCGATAGCGCGCCTGAATGAACAGGCGCGCACCGTTCGGCCGTTTGCGCCAGTATCCGCCAAGCCTGCGCCGGCTCGAGAGAGCCCGCGACGAGTGGACAGCGGGACGAGCCAGCTACTTACCAGGCCCGGTCGCGAGCAGAGCGCGCCCGGCAAAGACGCGTTGCAGCTCAAGTTCTCGCAGGCATCGTGGGTAGAAATCTACGATGCCAACAATGTGCGTGTCCTGTACGCTTTGATTCCGCCGGATACGAGCCGAACCATCACAGGCACGGCTCCGTTTAACGCCATCATCGGCAACGCCCCTGGTGTAGAGATAGAGATTAACGATCGGCCTTTCGACGTCTCGCCTCATGTGCGTCGCGACAACACCGCGCGCCTGACCATAAAGGCGCCGGGTGCGGATTTGTAGGCCTAGCCCGCATATCTCACCACGATGACGGCGCTGGCTTGATCTTTGATTCCACAACGCATTTTCTTCTTCTCGGAAATACGACCTGTATTCCTCGTTTCAGAAAATGCGTTGTGAAATCAAATCTCTGCGC
>JBPCXK010000389.1:0-2980 GCA_051008635.1 Gammaproteobacteria bacterium | reverse complement strand
GTATAGGTCAGCCCAAAGGACACGTGAGCCAGGTACATGGCGACCTGGCGCGCGAACGCCACACCGGCGCGGCACCGGGTCGGTGCCCGCATGTCGTCGGCTCGAACCCGAAATGCGAGTGCCGTGGCCGACTGGGCGAGCCGGCACAACATCACGGACCGTCTGATTGTGCTATGAGATGGGCTTTTCGAGGCTTCTCCGCAATAGGTGGGTGCGGTGCCTTCCCCGGGCCGAACCAGCCGCAACGAGGACTGTGCATTTGAGTGTGTCATAAAATCCGACCAGTTTCGCTAGATGTTTGATTGTATTCCCATAACTTATAGGAATAAATACCTTAAGTCGGACTTTTTACCTTTTCTGTGGCGGCCGGGGATAAATATCTGGATGCCTGCAAACAAAAGAGACACTCTATTGCGGTCGATACACCGGCCAGACTTGGAACACCCGATGGAAACGCGTATCCGACACTTTCGCAAACAGCGCGGCTGGACGCTCCAGACGTTAGCCGATCGTATCGGTACGACGGCACAAACGATCCAACGGTTGGAGACCTCGAACATGACGGTGTCGACCGACTGGCTCGAGCGGATCGCCGACGCCTTCGGCATCGATCCCGTCAGTCTGCTGGCAAGCGACGACCGCGGGGAGATCTCGATGCTGGGCACGATCGGCAAAGGTGGGATCGTTCGCGACCAGCCGAGCGCCGCGGACCCGCAGTCGATTACGCTCGACGTTCCTGCGGAGCAGCCGGTTGCCGTGCGCATTGACGAACCGCAAGGCCCCTATGCGGCGGGAAGCATCTTGATCGCGAACAAGCTGGTCGGCGAGGACATGTCGAGCGCGGTCGGCCGCGACGCGCTGGTCGGACTGGCAGGCGGAACGGTGCTGCTGCGGCGCGTCGTAAAAGGCAGCAATGACAGCTTTACGCTGGTGCCGCTGGGGCGCACCGAAGACGTGCGCTACAATCAGCCGGTTGAATGGCTGGCGAAAATTGTGATGCGCGTGGAATACTTCTGACCGGCATGTTCCGCGGACGGAACGGCACTTACTTATTCACACCGTCGTCTTTGAAAGTAAGGTAGGCGCCAGGTCCGGCGCTCAGGCTTCCAGCCCTCCGGCCATCGACGCATAGGTCTGGCGGCCCTTGATCAACGGCATGTCGGCCGCTTCCGCAGACGGAACGAACGCGTCGTAACACAGGATCATCGTTACCCGTTCGCCGTCGTTCGACAAGGGAAGGCGCAACCAGAACTGGACCAGATGGTCTTTGGCCTTGCGCGGACCCCGGACCATTCCCTGGGCCGGTTTGCACGCCTGGACAACACGGTTGTAGGCGGACAGCCAGTATTCGGTCATGTCTCCCCAGTCGAGATCTTCCAGATAGGCGCCAGTGATTTCCCGGTCAAAGACCTCCCGAAGCCTGGTTCCGGCCAGTCTGACCCGGAACCTGTGGGTTTCATGCTCAACATCGATCAGGCTGATGAGGGGCAAAAGCTGAGGAAAGTCGACCGGGCTGATGTCGGCTCTGGCGGGCATCGTCCGCCCATCCGTACGTCCCAGCCAGTAATCGTACAACTGGCGTTGCTCTGGAACGACCAGCTGAGCCCTGAAGGCGAATTCCGAAGATGCCGCAACCACTTCCGAACCACCTCGCTGTAATAGGTGAAGAATCACTTGCAAGGAATATGAATCGAATGAAGATTCTGCGCAAGGCTGTAGTGACGAATTTCGAGGATCGCCGGCTCGGTTCCCGACACTCGACAGGGATGCGGCGGCGCCCCTGCCTGGCGCCTCGCGACAGAAAAAACTGCAAAGAAAAAGCCCGCTCAACGGCGGGCTTTTTCATTGGCGTCTATTTGCCGTCGCTCACTTCGCCCCTTTGCGGCCTTTTTGGCCAAGGCCCATCTTCTTCGCGAGCTGAGAGCGTGCTTCCGCATAATTGGGCGCAACCATCGGGTAGTCCCGCGGCAGGCTCCACTTCTCTCTGTACTCGTCCGGGCTCAGGTTATAGTGCGTGCGCAAGTGGCGCTTCAGTGACTTGAACTTCTTACCGTCCTCAAGACAGATGATGTAATCGGGCGTCACCGAGCGGCGAACGGCCACAGCCGGCTTAAGCTCGGGCTTCTCGGGCTTTTCTGCCTCGGTAATTGCGCTGGACAACGCTCTGTGCACATCGTTGATCAAAACAGGCAGATCCGAAGTGGACACGGGGTTATTGCCTACATATGCGGCCACGATCTCCGCGGTAAGCTCAACCAGTTCAGCCTTAGTCTCCATGTCATCGTTTTCCGTTTGTTGTGTTTATAAGTTCTGTATCAGTCTTGCTTGCCGTTGTGCGAGGCGCCAGTACACCGACCAAGAGCCTCTGGCGCGGCGCCCCCGCAATACACCCCGATAGTGGGCAGCACGCCGATGTAATCTCCGGACGAATCCACGTCTACTTAACAGATACAGGTCCGCCGAACGGCGAGGATTAAACTGTCCCTATGTGGCGTAATCGTGGCTTCAGTACAAGTAGATTTCTGTATTTTCAGCCCAAAACCGCCAAGATCATCAAAACACGTCAAAAAACAGCCTTGTGGCGCCCATGTCGCACGCAGGTTAACGCTGCATTTTCAAGTATTTGATGGAACCGAACAGCCAACCGATACACTGATTCATGTTCGGGTATATAATACTTAAAACCGCAATCAACGGTCTACATTGTGTTTTCCACACGGCGGTTTCTGGTCAGGAGTTGATTCGAAACAACCCCAAAGACCAAATACCAATATCATATGTATGCATACGTCATCCGGGGCGCTGGGCAACGATTAAGGCCGTTTTATCTTCGATAACAGGGTGAAAGGCGCCGCCCCGGCACAGGGCAGCTCAACTAGTCATGGCCTGTAGATACCCAATGACGGCGTGATCTGGTCAGTGCGCCACGTAATAGAGCACGAGATAGGCGCCGAGCAGGATCGACGTCCAGATCGCCATA
>JBPCXK010000388.1:0-5992 GCA_051008635.1 Gammaproteobacteria bacterium | reverse complement strand
ATCTTTGATTCCACAACGCATTTTCTTCAGTCGGAAATACGACCTGTATTCCGCTCCTTCAGAAAATGCGCTGTGAAATCAAATCTCTGCGCGATCATCTCGCCCCGTGGTGAGAAATGCGGGCTAGCCCACATATCTCGCCGCGGGGCGAAATGATCGCGCCGGGATTTGAATCGACAGGGGACTTTCTGAACAAGCGCAATACAGCTCGTATTGCCGACTGCAGAGAATGCGCTGTCGATTCAAAGATCAAGCCAGCGCCGTCATCGCGGTGAGAAATGCGGGCTGACAGGTGTCCGGCGAAGAAGCAACACACATGGCCGCGTACGTCGGTCTCGGCAGCAATCTGGATGATCCCCATCGTCAGGTGAGCGTGGCGATCGAGGAGCTGGACGGGATCCCGAACACACGCCGCACAGCAAGTTCCAGTCTTTATCGCAGCCCGCCGATGGGCCCGACCGATCAACCGGACTATATCAATGCGGTGACAAAGCTCGATACCGCTCTCGAACCGAATGAGCTGCTCGAAGAATTGCAAAAGATCGAACGCCTGCACGGCCGCGTGCGAGGTCCGCAACGCTGGGGGCCACGCACGCTCGATCTCGACATCCTGCTGTACGCCGACGCGCAGATCGACACGCCCGGCCTGACTATTCCGCACCCCGGTTTGCATGAACGGGCTTTCGTGCTCTACCCCCTGAGCGAGATCGCCGCGAGCATCGAAATACCCGGCCGGGGCAAGCTGAGTGCGCTAAAGGCTCGCTGCCCACGCGGACAAGTCGAAAAAATCAATAACGAAAAGCCGTAATCGCTTTCAATCAATGAATTCTGCTACCCAAACGGGCGCCGTGTTGCTCCGCTACGTGGCCGTAGAAGGCCCGATCGGCGTGGGAAAGACGAGCCTCGCCAAACGACTGGCCGAGGAGTTCGGCACCGAGCCGCTGCTCGAAGGCGTGGACGACAATCCGTTTTTGCCGCGCTTCTATCAGAATCAGCGTCAAGTCGCCTTATCGACACAGCTTCACTTTCTGCTGCAGCGCATGCGCCAGATTCAAGAGCTGCGCCAGAGCGACATGTTTTCACAGGTGACAATTGCCGATTTCCTGCTGGAGAAAGACTACCTGTTCGCCGAAATCACACTCGATAAGGACGAGTTCGCGCTCTATGAGCAGGTCTATAATCACCTGAGCGTCGATGCGCCGACGCCGGATCTCGTCGTCTATCTGCAGGCGCCGGTGTCCGTGCTCCTGGACCGGATTGGCCGTCGCGGGCGCAATTTCGAGCGCGCTATCGACGCAGCTTATCTGCGCCGCATCAACGAGGCGTATGCAGATTTTTTTCATCGCTACGACGACGCACCGCTGCTGATCGTGAACGCTGCCGATATCGATCTGGTGAACCGCGACGCCGACTATGAGGCGTTGTTGGCGCAGATTCGCGAAGCGCCAAGCGGGCGGCTGTTTTTCAACCCCCTGCCATTCGTGTAACGTAGTCACATGAGCAGTCAAACAAAGCAAACCCGCCTGTCTGTGTCTGCCCTGGCGCGGATGAAGAAGGAGAGTGAGAAAATCGCCTGCCTGACAGCGTACGACGCCGCGTTCGCGCGGCTCGAGGACGAGGCAGGCGTCGATATTATCCTGGTCGGGGACTCGGTCGGCATGGTCGTGCAGGGTCACGACACCACCGTACCCGTCACCATGGACGACATGGTTTATCACACTCGACTCGTTGCACGTGGTTGCAGGCGCGCGTTCCTGATGGCCGATCTGCCGTTCATGAGCTTCACCAACGTGGACCAGGCGCTCGACAATTCAGCGCGGCTGATGCAGGAGGCGGGCGCGCAAATGGTCAAGCTCGAAGCGGGCGCCGATCAGCTCGAGATCATGGAAAGACTATCCATGCACGGCGTGCCGATCTGTGCGCACCTGGGCCTGCAACCGCAATCCATCCACAAACTCGGCGGCTACAAAGTGCAGGGCCGCGATGAGAAATCGGCCAGCGCCTTGCTCAAAGAGTCTCACGTACTGGAAGAATCCGGCGCGGACATCCTGCTGCTGGAATGTGTGCCCGCCCGGCTTGCGGAGGAAATAACCGCAAACTCCGGCATCCCGGTCATCGGCATCGGCGCAGGGCAGCATTGCGACGGACAAATTCTCGTGCTGTACGACATTCTCGACATCGCGCCCGGCAAACGAACGCGCTTTTCCAAGGATTTTCTGGATGGACAAAGCAGCATTCAGGGCGCCGTGAAAAGTTTTGTGGAAGAAGTGAAGGAAAAAACTTTTCCTGACGAGAGCCACAGTTTCTAAACCCCCGTTGCACGGAGCATGGCCCGTCGCGCGCACATGAATCCATTGCTCGCCGTCGTTGCGGATCACTCGCAACGCGTGCGCACGGCGATGGATATCGCGGCCGTGCGCAAACGGATGCAAAAATGGCGCACCGCGGACGAGCGCGTCGCGCTCGTGCCGACAATGGGCAATCTGCATCGGGGTCATCTGCGGCTCGTGGAGCAAGCCACCACGCTCGCGCCCAGGACCGTTGTGAGCATCTTCGTCAACCCCATGCAATTCGATCGCCCCGACGACCTCGCGGCATATCCCCGCACGCTCGACCGCGATCTGACACGGTTGGGTGAGCTCGAGGTCGATCTGGTGTTTGTTCCGGACGACACGGTGCTCTACCCCGCGGGTAGCGACATCAACACGCGCGTAGAAGTGCCGGAGTTAAGCGAGATGCTCGACGGCGAACACCGCCCCGGACACTTCGCCGGTGTAACCACGGTGGTCACCAAGCTATTCAACATCGTGCAGCCCGATATCGCCGTCTTCGGTGAAAAGGATTACCAGCAACTCCTGCTTGTTCGTCGCCTGGTCGCCGATCTGAATATGACGGTGGAGATCGTCGGCGCGCCTACCGTGCGCGAAAAAGACGGCCTCGCCATGAGCTCGCGCAACAACTACCTCGACAAGAAACAACGGGCGATCGCAGCCGGCCTGTACGAGACATTGCAGAAACTTGCGCGCAAGGTCGAACACGGTAACCGGGACTATCGCGAGCTGGAAAAGAACGCCGCCGAGCGCCTGTCCAAACTCGGGTTCAGACCAGACTACATCAGCATTCGACGCGCGAAAGACCTCGCCGCGCCGAATCCGAAAGACAAAGAGCTCGTGGTGCTGGCAGCGGCCTTTCTGGGTAGCGCGCGGTTGATAGACAACATCAAGGTGAGCCTGTGACCGCGGGAGCGGCTTCAGCCGCGATTGGGGTTGTCCACAGCGCAGCAAACTTCGCAATCGCGGCTGAAGCGAGTGTCGCAAAAATCGAAAGAGGCACCCGTAGGCCGTGGTGAGCGCAGCGAACCCCACCACTTTACTCGGTTATCTGGGCTGGTGGGGTTCGCTAGCGCTCACCGCCACCCTACAAAAACCGTTTTGCAACACGTCCTGAAACGGCTCCCACGGTTGCCCCCACCTTTCCAGAACGGGGGAGATCATCGCATCAGTCGAGCTCGTCGTCGCTGAGCTCATAACCACACAGGTCGTCCACCAGTGAGTAGAACTCAATTTCAAACCACTCACGAAACATCGCGAATGTTCTGCTCTTCGGCCATGCAGACTCTTCGGTGTGCCAGGCGCCGAGCTCCATTTCGAAAATAATGTCGTAGGCCTGCGATAATATCTCCATGGCCTCGACATCGTCGTTGTATTCGGGGATCAAATACACAGTACGATCATCATCGGCGCTCGGCGCAAGACCGGAATCGTCCAGGCTCGCGGCCCACTCGATGTAAGGCTGCTTGGGACTCACGACTACTGCGCTGCGATTTAGCATGTTGTGGTTTCCAGATGCACAGTGAAAAACTCAGGCACAGGTTTTCGCGCTTCGCCTGGCGCCTCGCGTTTTCGGACGACTATTCGATGTTCTGTGTTCTCCAGCCGCGTCCAACTCAATGAGCAAACGGGCCCTTTCTGCCCGTGATACTTCCTGCCACCGCCGGTCATGGATGGCGCCTTCCAGCGCGTAAAGCAAATTCAGGCTTGGCTTCGCGCCGCTGCGTTCAACGCGCATGTATGCCTCGACCGAACCCAGGCTCTGCAGCTCTTGCGGCGTGCGTATGCCAGCGCCAATCAACATCTCCTTCGACTTTGGCCCAAGATTCTTCAGATCTCGAAGTCGCGTCAACTTGAGCCCCTTCGATCTTATGCGAATATACGTTACCTTTGCGTAATTTTGCCGATCGCGCAACTTCAATCGTAGAATTGCGCTGGATGAACTCGATAGAATCCGTGCATTTTATCTAACCAGGAATGAAAGCCATGCAGAATCAGGCCAGAGTCGTCATTGTCGGCGGCGGCATGATGGGCGCCAGTCTGCTCTACCACCTTGCCGAGGAAGGCTGGAAAGACTGTTTACTGATCGACAAAGGTGAGCTGACCTCGGGCTCGACCTGGCATGCCGCCGGACAATGCCCCAGTTTTATCGCCGACTACAACATGGCCAAGATCCATGACTACGGGGTGCGGCTCTATCCCAAACTGGAGGAGCTGACCGGCCAATATGTGAGCTGGCATGGCTGTGGGGGGATTCGCTTCGCGCTGAAGCCTGCTGAAGTCGAGTGGTTTCATCGCGTGGCGGGCGTCGGGAAATTAATCGGTTTCCATTGCGAGATCATCGACAAAGCCAAGATCAAACAGCTCAACCCGTTCGTGAATACGGATGGCGTGCTCGCCGGCGCATGGACGACCGAGGACGGCCATGTCGATCCAGCGGGCGTTTGCAACGCGATGGCCAAGGGCGCACGACAGATGGGCGCCACTATCGTGACCAAAAACAGGGTGCTGGATATCAACCGGCGGCAGTCGGGTGAATGGGAAGTTGTTACCGAGCAGGGCAACGTGACTTGCGAGATGGTGGTCAACGCCGCCGGCTGTTACGCCCGACAGGTCAGCCAGATGGTGGGTACGGATATTCCGATCACCAACATGACGCACACCTATATCGTGACCGAGCCGGTGCCTCAGTTCCTCGAGCGCGACGAAGAGATGCCGGTGATGCGCGACCCCTACCCTTCGAGCTATTACCGCCAGGAACAAAAAGCAGGCCTGATCGGCATTTACGAGACACGAAATTCCGCCGAGTGCTGGAGCCATCGCGGCGGCTGGCCGGAATGGGAATCCGAAAACGAATTGTTCGACGCGGATTTCGACAACCTCACACCTTATATCGAACGCGTCATGGAGCGCATGCCGATGTGGTCCGAGCTCGGGCTCAAGCGCGTGGTATGCGGCGCGATACCGCACACGCCGGACAGCAACCCGATGCTTGGGCCGGCCGCGGGGCTGCGTAACTTCTGGCATTGCAACGGCGCTTCGATCGGGATCGCGTCCGGGGCGGGCAGCGGCAAATATCTGTCGCAGTGGATGATCTACGGCGATTCCGAGATCAACATGGCCGGCGTCGATCCCCGGCGCTTTGGTCAATACGCACCGGGCATATATACGAAGGCCAAGTCGCACGAAGACTACGAACATATGTACGCGCTGCACTTGCCCGGCGAGGAGCGGCCCGCCTCGCGCAATGAACGTGTAACACCGCTTTTCAATCGGCTCGCAGAACAGGGCTGCGTCTATACCGAAGCCAATGGCTGGGAGCGGCCGAAGTGGTTCTCGCTCGATGGGCGCGAAGAGGAGCTTGGGTTCCGCCACAACAATACTTTCGAAGTCGTGGCCACGGAATGTCGCGCCGTGCGCGAGCGCGTGGGCGTCCTGGACCTGTCGAGCTTCGCCAAGTACGACGTGGTCGGCAAAGACGCCGAAACCTTTCTCAACCGCGTCAGCGCCAATCGTATGCCCACGCGCGAAGGCGGCATCGTCCTGACGCATTATCTGTCGTCTGAAGGCCGAATCGCCGGCGAGTCGACCATCACTCGCCTCGGCGACGGCCGTTACTATGTGCTTTCCGGCGCTGGCGCCGAAGATCGCGACATGGATAC
>JBPCXK010000387.1:0-3035 GCA_051008635.1 Gammaproteobacteria bacterium | reverse complement strand
AACGAGCTGCTGGTCTTCCAAAGTGCAAGCACCATCGCGACGGTGGCCTTCATGATAGGGATCGCCCATACGAAAGCGGCCATCATCCTGCTTTGAAGAAACGAGCGACTCGTCGTTAAAAACGCCCGAACTGCCCGACGTCGTTGCACAAACATACGACTTTCCTTGTCGTTATAGTCCCGGCACCGTATGGGCGCCGGGACTGCCTGTTAAATTGGACGCGCCTTAGACGCGTCAGAACATTCTTTTTACGACCGAGGTTAGCCCCGAGGCGGAGATAGAAGTTTCCACGTTGAGGAATGAACCGGCACCGTACGTAGGCTCGAAGTGGTGCTGCACTGACCTCTCAGGGTCAGCTAGTGCCTGTCGATGACTGGCACTTGGAAATCTTCTGTTTAAATCTTCTGTTTAGATAAGAACGACGCGTTTGTTCGTTTGCACGCTGCACGCTTGCGTGCCGGTCAGATAATCTCGTTGGCCCACGTGCTCCGGAACATCAGCCTCTCCCACTAACGATATTATTGTGCTCGCGATTCTGCCACCACCGATGAGCGCTGCCTCCCCGATCGCCATTGCACCCGTAGGTTGGCGCTGAGCGCAGCGAAGCCCAACGTACAATTGCCTGAGGTACCACTGCAAGTTGGGCCACCACTGCCTTGAAAAAGGGGAGGATCAAGGTGCCACTCTGTCGAGCCGTAATTGTTTTCCGCTCAGCCGCGTATGTGGGAGACCCTCCCGCCAGGCGGCGTATTCGCCTCACGCGTGTTTGGCGAAGAGTCGGGGTTCGTCTTCAGTGCGCATGAGCAACCACCGACGGATTTCGGGCGTGCTCGGATACATTGTGCCATGCTCCCAATACCGAGTGGAGCCATCTTGAAACTGGGCAAAAGGCGTGACCAGAGGATTCCACATTCTCTCTCCGCGTCTTGCCCGGTACCTGAACAGCGGCCAACGCATCAGAGCCTCCAGCATGCGCTCGTCTCGTAGATTGTCGCTCTGCGCGACTACAGCCTCTCGAACGATGTCGGACATTAACCGGGATGGGTGCAAGTCACCGTCCTCGAGCACCTCTTCCATCCCATCAAACGCCCGCAGCAGCTCATTGCAGGGTCTGATCCAGCACCCCAGGCCGGCGTCCCGCAACTTGCGCCTCTGCACCGGAGTCAAACCTGTGTCGTGTATATTCAGTACTGTTACCACTTAAACCTCCAATCTTGCATAAACCATTAGTGGGAAAACGTTGCCGAAGTAGGTGTTGAGTCTGTGTGTTGTGCAACACGGCCGCACGGGATGCATGGGCGCTGAAAATAGGAAGTTATTTTGTCGCGAGCCCTTAAGCGGGGCCGGCAAGATCGTTCTTTACGAGAAATCCGGCGGGGAGCCAGATAGTAGAAGTACTCAATACACAAATAAGATAGAGACATAATTCCCCGGGTTGGACGCCCAAGGCTAAATCGTCGATCTTGTCACATCGGCAGTTTCGGCCACCGACATGTTACCACTTTGCTTTTTGACGCGGGCTGACCTTGGGGCTTGCGACAAAATAAGTTCACGTTTCTCGGCTTCTAGGCGCCCGTGCGGCAAGGCGCGAGGCGGGCGAATTGCCGGCCTATTTAACCGCCGAAGCAACACCGCCGCACGGGATGGATAGGCGGCGAGAAATGGAAAGTTATTTTGTCGCGAGCCCTTAGGGTTCTGCCAGAAATAAGTTTGCATTTCTTAGGCCCAGGCGCCCGTGTGGCAAGGCGCGAGGCGGGCGAATTGCCGGCTATTTAACTGCCGAAGCAACGCCGCCACGCGGGATGGATAGACGTCGCACAGGGATGTGCAAGTGTCGCGGGCGCAGGAAGCGCAGGAGCGACCGCCGAGAAATGTGAAGTTATTTCCGGCAGAGCCCCTGGCCAGTTTCAACGCCAGAGGTTTGAGTGTGTGAGGGACCCGACCCCCATTGAGAGCTTCTATGATATAAGAGCTTTGTTTTATGTCAAGCGGTTTGCAGCAACGTTGCGCGAAAACCCTCAAGGACCGAGCGCCTGGATCTGAGGGGCCACGATGGCTGCAAGTGCCGAGCCGGCCGTCGTTGCAAACGTGTCGGCGACACGCTGCAGCACCGATGGCGTGGGCGTGTAATCCAGATAGTGTTCCACCTCGAACTTTCTCAATATGAGGGACAGATCGGAAATGCCGTCCACCAGGCCCATGGCAACCGCGTCCTCGCCGGTCCAGACATCGCCGCTGAATAGCACCTCGTCGGCCACCCTGAGGCGGTCTCCGCGACCTGTTCTCACTGCCTCGATAAAGTGCCCGTGAATCTTCTCGATGAGGGACGTGATGTGTCTGGAATCGTCGTCAGCCAAAGGCGTGAACGGATCCATGCGGTTCTTGTGGGCCCCGGCCTGGAAGACACGGCGCTCGATATCCAGGCCCTCGATCATCCGCGCCAGCCCGAAGCTCTTCATGATGACGCCGATGGAGCCGGTCAGCGTGCTCTTGTTCACATAGATCTCGTCGGCGGCGGTTGCAACATAGTAGGCTCCCGAGGTCAGCACGTCGTGCGCTACCACCACGATCGGCTGAGCCGGATGTTCCGCGCGCAGCTGGCGGATTCGCTCGTGAATGAGCGCTGCTTGCACCGGCGTCCCGCCCGGAGAGTTGACAAGCAACACCACGGCCCGTGCTTTGTCGTCCTCAAACGCCTTCTTCAGCGCGGCGGAGATCTTGATGGCGCTGGATTTGGTCGCGGGTGTAATCATCCCCTCCAGGCGAACGAGCGCCAGGTGTTCTTCCCCCGCCGCCTCATTGGTCTGCCCGAGTATGTTCATAAAACCGAAGAAATACACAATCGGCCCCACCGCAATCGCGATTGCCAACGCAAATATACGGATGTTGCGCCAGAACGTTTCGTTTTTCTGCTGCTTCAGCAAGCGGGCGTTGTGCGCCAATAGCTCTGCCGCCATGCGTTCGGCAAAAGCAGCCGCATGCTCGGGGCGGACAGGGACCGATTCCGGTTCACTCATATTCACAATCCTGTATGG
>JBPCXK010000386.1:0-2955 GCA_051008635.1 Gammaproteobacteria bacterium | reverse complement strand
GGTCTGCGGGCGTACGTGACCCGCAACTTCATGTTGCGCCTCGATTTCAGGGACTACGTAGTGCTGGTCGATGACGAGCGCGACGAGGAGTTTCAGGGGTATGTCGCGTGCGTGGGTTTTTTTTTCTGATGTTGGTTCGAGGATATAACGAGGCGTGAGACAAGCGATCATTGTTTTGACCGCCGCCGTGCTGACTACGGCGGGCAACGGTTGCGCGTTGCTGCCGGATTCGCGGAGGTCGGGGGATGATCCGGATCCCGAACCCACAGCTGCGCAGCAGGAGGCGGATTACCAGCCACTCGAAGATGCGCCGGAGCAGGTGATCCAACCCGACGTCGAGCGGCGCGATGTCGTGGTACCTGAGATAGATACCGAGAACTTCGAAGTCGGTTTGTTCGCTGGGTATCTGGGAATCGAGGACTTCGGCAGCGAGCCGGTGTATGGCGCGCGTTTCGCGTACCACGTTACCGAGGATTTTTTCGTCGAAGCCGCCTTCGGTCTGTCGAGTGTTTCCGACGGGGCGTTTCGAAACTTCGGTTTGTCGTTGTTTCCGGAGGAAGAAGAGGACGTTGTTTACTACAACGCATCCCTGGGCTACAACGTGCTGCCGGGCGAGTTTTTTCTCGGCAAGCGACGCGCGTGGACCAGCGGGGTCTTTCTCATCGGCGGTGTCGGCAACACGGAGCTTGTCGATGACAACGAATTCACTTTCGATCTCGGTTTTGGGATTAAGGCGTTGCCCACCGATTACTTGAGCGTGCGCCTGGACGTGCGCGATTATCTGTTCGAATCCGACTTGCTGGGCGATAACAAACTCACGAACAATTTCGAGTTCACAGCGGGCCTTGGGCTCGTATTCTGAAAAGGAGGGCGGAGTGAGATATGGATCAAGTTTGTTGAGTGTCGCCGCGATTAGCGTGATGCTGATCGTCTTCGGGGAGCCACAGGCTGCCACGGCCCGGCTGGAAGGCGCGGCTGCGCCGGACTTCACTCTCAAGAGTTCGAACGGATACAACATGCGGTTGAGCGAGTATCGGGGCCAGGTGGTTATGATCAACTTCTGGGCCACATGGTGCGGGCCGTGCCGCCAGGAGATACCGGTGCTCAATGAGCTGCACTTCAACTACAAGCCGCTCGGTTTTGTCATGCTGGGGGTAAATCTCGACGAAAAACCGGGCAAGGCCCTGCACATGGCCCAGGAGATGGGTATGGCCTATCCAGTGTTGTTCGACCAGCAAAAGGACGTGAGCCGGCTGTATGAGATAGACGCGATGCCGACCACGGTGCTGATAGACCGCGACGGCACGGTGCGCCACGTGCATCGCGGTTACAAGGTCAGCTACGGCGAGACCTATCAGCAACAGATCCGCAAGCTCATCAAGGAATAACGTGAAAGCCCGTCACCTGCTGGTGTTCATCTGCATCGGTCTTGGCGCCTGCTCGATCGAGCCATGGGTGCAACCTTACGACCGCGAATTTCTCGCCGATCCCATTATGAGTTTCTCGCGCGATCCGGTATCGGATACGTACCGCCAGCATGTCTACGATACGCGCGAGAGCGCGCGGGGCGCCGGTATCGCCGTCGGGGGCGGCTGTGGTTGTAACTAGCAACCTGCTCAAAGGATCGCCAGCAAACGTCCGCGGCGTCGCAGCTTGTCTGTTGATCACCCTGTGGCTGATCAACCCTGCCGGCAGCGCTGTACTGCCCGAAGACCGCGCGGACATCTTGTTGCACAGCTACGACGGCGGCGGCGTCGAGGTTTACGGACCGACGCTGCTGGTGCGCAAGGGGTTTCGCAATAACACTACTTCGCTTTCGCTTCGCTACCACCGTGACACCATCAGCGGCGCCTCACCGGATGTGGTCGTTTCGGCGTCGCCGTACGACGAATCGCGCGACGAGTATGGTTTCGCGGTGGACTATTTGTTTCAGAATTCGCAAATGAGCCTCGGCTATACGCGCAGCGACGAATCCGACTACGAGGCCAACGCGCTGAATGTCGGTGTGTCGCACGAGGTGTTTGGCGCCATGACCACGGTGGATCTGGGCTTCACGCGCAACTTCGATACCGTGAGCCGCTCCGATGGCGCCGGGTTTGGCGAAGACGCTGTGACCACCGCCGACATCGACCGCTTTCAATACCGGGTGGGGATATCGCAGGTAATCACCACAACGCTGCTGGCGAACCTGAGTTACGAGGCGATATTGGACGATGGCTTTCTGAACAGTCCGTACCGCTTTGCGCGTGTGCAGGGCGCGCTGGTGCCGGAGCGCTATCCCGGCACGCGCACGAGCCATGCTGTGGCGGTAAAGGCGCGTAAATACTGGCAACCGCGGTCTTCCGGGTATCTGGGCTATCGTTATTTCACCGACACCTGGGACATCGGCGCGCATACACTGGAGATCGGCTATTCTCGCTATTTCACCAGTCGCTGGCTGGCGGATTTCTACTACCGCTATTACACTCAGGATCAGGCCTCGTTCTACAGTGACAATTTCGAGCAAGCGTTGAATTTTGTCGCGCGCGACAAAGAGCTCAGTTCTTATTCCGCTCACACCTTCGGCACGAAGTTCAGCTATGAGGCGTTCGACAGTATCGAACGCTACAGGCTCGGGCGCGGTACGCTCAACTTGTCTTTGGAGCTCATGCGATTTGACTACGACAATTACACTGATTTGAGCGTCGGCGACACGGGCGCTTACTCATTTGACGCCGCGTCGTTGCACTTCTTCTTTTCTGTTCTGTATTGATGCCGATCCGGAGGTCAGGGTGAAAGGCGGTCCATATTACCTAACCCGGCATAGCCGGAACCAAAGATGTGCCGCCTCAACGGCGGACTTTACCACCCCTTGCCCACCGCAACGCCGGCGTGTGAGGCGCGCGGCCGTGGACAAGGCGTGGAAAAGTCCGCCTCACCCCGGCGTGACCGCCGGTCGAGAAATTCCTGGTATTT
>JBPCXK010000385.1:0-8668 GCA_051008635.1 Gammaproteobacteria bacterium | reverse complement strand
GTGCAACCCGATTCATTGAGGCTCACCGTGAGCGAAGGCGCAATCGGGGGCAACGGCGCCGGAAGCACGCCCGAACCCTGGCGGGAAGTCGACGACCTCGACGCCTATGGCCCTGACGACCGGGTGTTCGAGCTCGATGAAGTCAGCGGCGAGCTTCAGTTCGGCGACGGCGCCCACGGCGCCGCCCTGCCGCGCGGATTTCGTCACGTTGTCGCCGAGCAGTACCAAATCGCGACCGGGGCGGCCGGCGCGGTCGACGCGGATCAGATCACGACCCTGTTGTCGTCGGCACCGTTCCTGACGGGCGTCAGTAACACCCTGCCGGCGACCGGAGGCCGGGACGCGGAGTCGGTGGCGGCGGCCAGCCAGCTTGGCCCGCAGCACATCCGTGCTCGCGGGCACGCGGTAACTACTGCCGATTACGCTTTGCACGCACTATCCGCCGAGGGGGCAGACATCCTGCGTGCCCATGCGACCGGCGGGTCCCACGCCGGGTTCGATGGCGCGCAGATACCCGGCACCGTCAGTGTCTATCTGGTGGGTCCGGCGAAGCCCGACGGCCCGCCGTATCCCGATCAGGGCAGCCTGGATGCGGTTGCTCGCTATCTCACGGCGGAGCTCGCTCCGGCGGGTGTCGAGGTGGTTGCCGCCGCGCCGTATTTTCATCAAGTCAGTATCCGCGCGACGTTGGTCGCTATGCGCGATGCCGACGCCGGCAACGTGCTGCGCGGCACGCTGCGCGAAATCGACAGTTACCTCGATCCGCTGGTTGGCGGCGACGATAGCCAGGGTTGGCCGTTTGGTGGTCCGATCAAATATGCCAGTTTGGTGCGGCGATTGATCGCGCGGGTACCGGAGCTGATCGCCGTGTCGGCGCTGAACCTGACCGTCGATGGCGAGACCTTGCCGGCCTGCAGTGACTTCGCCGCACGGCCAAACAGCCTGTTGTGGCCGCTACCCCATGAACTTCGATTGGCCGAGGGTGACAAGTCATGAGTTGCGTGCGGCTGCCGGCGACATTTCGTTTGCTCAACCACCTCGTCGGTTGGGACCCCGACGTCGTTGAGTCAATCACCGGGCTTGACCAGGACAGTGGCATCCAATTGGGATATCTGGGTCAGGCCGGCGATCTCGTGCCGCGCGACGACATCAGTCGCTGGTTGCCTCCCGCCAATCTCGCTCCTGGTTGCGGTCCCTGCGAATGGTATCTGGTCACGCCTTGCCCGCCGGCATCGCGGCTCCTGCGACGGGACTCCTGTCAACCGTGTTTCACCGAACCAAACCCAGGGGCGATCGGGGTATTGCAGGGCGCGGTCGCCGTTGCCGTGGCTGGTCGGCAGGTCGCGGTCGCCGATCCGGGCCGCAACACGGTACTGTTATTTGTCGATGGCGGCCGCCGCCGGCTCAACAGCATCCCCTTTGATACTCCCGGCCCGCTGACCTATGCGCCATGGCAGGAATGGCTGGTGGTCGATCAGGCGGCCGGACTGCTGGTTCGCTTGGATTTGGCCGGCTTTGCGCGGGGCCGTCATCCGGCGGGACTCCCCGGCAACGTCAACCGGCTGGCCGTCGATGATCAATGCCGCATTTGGCTCGCCGTTGACGCGCAGCCGATCGAGGGCAGACCGCAGGTCAGCTTGTGGGTCGCCGAGCGTACGGGTTCGCGCTTCGAGCCAGCCACCCTCGATCAGTTGCAAAGAGCATTCCCGGCCAACGCAATCAGCTTCACCAGCACAGGCGGTTTCTGCCTCGCCGACGAGCTCGACTGCGGTCCGTGCTTTTCCTGGTACGGTCGGACCCTGTCCGCCTCCCTGTCCAAACCGCCCGCGACTGCCCAGTATGCAACCCAGGGTCAGCTGCTGAGCCTGGCAATCGATAGCGGCATACCGCGTTGTCGATGGCACCGGGTCCGGCTCGAAGGGAGCGTGCCGAGCAGCACCAGCCTGTCATTTTCGGTATCCACCAGTGAAGTCCCGACGCCGCAGGCACAAGGGATCGCCGACGGCGACTGGTCTGCGTTTGCGCCCGGACGACCGCACCCAGCCGATTGGCAAACGGGAACGGGCAGCCCGGACTTCCTGATTCGACAACCCCCGGGGCGTTATCTGTTCGTGCGCATCCGTATGACTGGTGACGGTGTGCAAACACCGCGCTTACAACGCGTGCGACTCGATTTCCCGCGACAGACCAGCCTCGATCAACTGCCGTTGGTGTACCGGGACACGCCGCAGGCAGAGGACTTCGGCGAGCGTTTTCTCGCGCTGTTCGATGCCTTTTTAGCGGACGTCGACGAACAAATCGAACGGCTGCCGGCGTTACTCGATGTGCCCGGCGTGCCGGACAGCGTGCTGCCCTGGCTTGGTAGTTTCCTGGACATCGCGATGGACCCCGCCTGGGATACTGCGAGACGACGACGACTGCTGCAGGCAGCCCCCAAGCTGTATCGAATGCGCGGCACGGTCGATGGCATGCGCGCGGCGATTCGCCTGCTTTTTGACGTCGATCCGGTAATCAGGGAACACGCCGACGAGCGGCCATGGGGCAGCCTGGGTAGCGTGTCTTTGAGCGGCGGCGTGCGTTTGTTCAGCCCATCGAGCTGGCGCTTCAGGCTCGATCGCTCGCGCCTGGGACAAGCACCGCTACGCAGCTTCGGCCAAGCCGACCTCGACCCCTTCAGCGCGGTGGCCTATCGCTTCGACGTGATAGTCCCGCTGAGTCTCGATCCGCCAACCCGGCAACGACTGCAACAACTGATCGATGCGCAAAAGCCCGCACACACGCTCGCGCGGCTGTTCGACGGCAGCGGTCGTTTCGCCCTCGGCGCAAGCGTGAGGGTGGGCATTGACACCGTATTCAAACATTTTGAACCCAGCGTGTTGAGCAACGAGGGCTGCGTGCAACTCGGTCGCTACACCGTGCTCTCCCCGCTTAAGCAGGATTCGACACTCAACGGAATGACCGTTGGCCGTTCGGCCAACCTCGGCACCCAATGAAACATGGAGTAAGGCAATGATCAAAACCGACCCACGCAAGTCCAGCGGCTGCGTTCCCATGCCCGATTTCGAACGGCTTCAGTATTACTATGGCCGCGGCTTGACCGTCTCCGATTTTCAAACCGAGCAGCAGTACTTCCTGGACAAGTTACGGCTGCACAATCGTTGCTTTCATGGCGCCGGTATTGTCTGTGGCCTGGAAGTCAAGCCGGCGCCGAGCGAGCAGGATTGCGACGGCCATGACGATCGGCAGCGTCGCTCGATCGAGCAAGAACTGCGCGATCTTGAGGCCAGACTCAAGAAACTCGACGCGGTCGGTGTCGACCCGACTGACGCGGAACGGATCGCACTGGAATGCGAACAGGAGTCACTGCGTCGCCAGCTCGAGCAACTATCGGACTGTCGTGATCCGAAGCTGTCGCTCCCAACCGAGGTATGGGTCAATTGTGGTTGGGCGATCGACTGTCATGGGCGCGAGCTCGTCGTACGCCAGCCGCAGGTGCTCAAGCTCTGCCAGTTGCTGACGACAGAGGATCGCCGTCGGCTGGAAGCGGTGAAAGAAGATCCATGCGCCGGTCCGCCGGTACTCGAATTAAGCATCTGTTACTGCGAACAACCCACCTACCCGGTGCGTCCTGTCGCGACCGACAACTGCGACGTGCTGGAGAAGTGCAAATATGGGCGGGTTCGTGAGGGCTACCGCTTCAAGCTCAGTCTCGAACATCAACCGGAGGACTCACGCTGCGGCAACTGCTGCGAGCCGTGCGACTACGAATGCGTGGTTCTGGCCCATATAAAATGGCCGGGCGAGGCGCCGTTGACTACCGCCGATATCGATTGGACTGCCCGTCGCGCCATCAGCGTCTATCAGCCCAGCGTCATCGATGGCATCAGTTGGCAGCATGGCGCGGTTTACGACTCCACTGGCGCCAAGAGCGTGTTGGGTACCGAGGAATCCGGCGGCACGAGAACCGATGGTATCGAAGTGCGCTTTTCCAAGCCTGTTTTCGCGGAAACTCTCCGCAGCGGCGTAGTAGAGATATTGAATTTCAAAGGCGGTCGTGGGGTGGCGGGCATGATATCCCATATCGAAGGCAGTTTCGTTGGCCTTCCCAGCCAGGGCCTGGTCGGCGGTTTCAAGTATCGGGATGAGAGCGGTGAAACACTGAACCGAGGTGACCGCATACTTATCGTCGTTCGAACGAATTTCATTCTCGACGCCTGTTGCCAACCGGTAGACGGCGAACACGTCGGCGGATTGGTCTCGCAACTCGCGGATTACATCGATAAGCCGGAGGCGATATCAACGCCGCTACAACCGCCTTGCGCGGCGCGCTTGCAGCCCTGGACATCGGGCAACGGACGGCCGGGCTCGACCTTCGAAAGTTGGTTCTTCATTGATTAGCCCGCAGGGGAAGCAGATATGAGCATATACACAGTGAGCAAAGACAAAGTGAGCAGCAGCGGCGGCCCATGCGGCGGTCGTTGCACGCCGAAAAACGCGGATTGTGGCTGCAACGAGGGCGTCTTGATTCAGCCGCGTTTCTTCTCCGGCCAATTGTTGACCGACGACGACCTGCAGGCACTGACCAACTACGTCGTCACCCGGCAGCGATTACACAATCGCTTCCTGGTCGGCAGCGGCGTCGGTTGCGGGCTGCTCGTAAGCTGCCACCCTTGCGGCGGCGGCCGGGTGATCGTCCAACCCGGGTATGCCGTCGACTGCTGCGGCAACGAGATACTCGTCCCCTGCGATGTCGAGCTGGATATCAACGCCATGGTGCGTGACCTCAGATTCAGCAAGCATGGCTACGACTGCGGTGATCCATGCGTGGACACCCATGATCCCGATCCGGTCAGCCAGCCCGGGCAACCGCTGCCCGGCGGTACCAGTTTCCCCGCCACCAGGCGCGACCCGAAAAAGGATGCGCAACAATATTGCCTGTATGTCAACTATTGCGAACAACCATCGGACCTGGTCGCGCCCTACACACAGGATGATTCGTGCGCGGTGACCTGTGAGCCGAGCCGGATACGCGAGGGCTTCAGCTTCGAGCTTCGTTGCCCGAGCGAAGAACCCGACCCGCCCAGTGTCGTCGACCGTATCCGCTGCTGCATCGCCGATCTCGACGAAGCCGATCGCAACGCCGCCGACATCGAGCGTGGGCAGCTCCAGATCCGGCGCAATCACCTGGGGGTCATGGCACATCAACAGCAGGTCGCCGCGCAATTCACCGACGCTGATCTGCAGTTGATAATGAGCGCCGCCGGACCCATCGCCGACGTAACCGTGAGCGCAACCGCACACAGCGACAAGCCCGTCAGTGGAGACGAGCAAAAGCTGCGGCGCAGGCTCGATCAAGTGCAGGCGCTCGGTGTGGCGATTGCGCGTTTTCGGTTGCAGGATGAAAGCACACAGGCCGCGTTGTTGGAACAGCATGCAGGCCTGGCCGACAAACTCGATACGAATCACTCGCTACTCAACGAGCTTGCGCCGGCGCTGGCCGAGCAGGCCAAGGTCGTGCTGTCATCGCCGCTCGAACGGACCGTTGCTAAGGCGGTCGTGGACAACACCATCAAGTATATCGATCCACAACTGCCGGTGACCGAGCGACAAAGCATCGAAGGCTCGATTTTCGCCTATAGCGGAGTTTCGTCAGCGGCGGCGACCAGCCGGCTGAATGACATCCTGGCGCGCTTCAAGACGTGGCTGTTGCGCAGGATGGATCAATGTCCACCAACCGGCCAGTGCTGCCTGATCGAGGAAGTGCAATCGATCGTCATTCCGACCGGAGATACAAGTGACGAGACGACGATACGGGCCGCCGAGCGGCTGTCACGGGCTCTGATCCGCTATCTGCTGGATTGTATCTGCAGCGCATTGCTGCCGCCTTGCCCGGACTGTGATGATCCAGCGGTGAAGCTGGCGTGCCTCGATGTAATCGACTGCAAGGTCGACAACATCTGCAATCTCGAGCGGACCTTTCTGCTCACCGAACATAATCTGCGCTATTGGATTCCGTTGCTCCACCAGATCGGTGAGGCCTTCGAGTCGGCTTGTTGTGACTTCGCGCGCCGCTTCGAGATCCGCTACGACCCTGATCGGTTCAGCACCAGCGACGACTTTCTCCAGGCACAGCAACAACTCAACGGCCAGCCGGGCTTCTTTGCCTCGGGCACGCAGGTGGGTGATGCGGTGGCTTCGGATGAAGTGTTCCCCAACTTACTACGGGTCGCCGGCTTGTCCGCGCGGACAGTTCGGCCAGCCCTGAATGTTGGTGGCAATGTGCTGCGGTTATCCGGTCGCGACCCGGTGGTCAGCTCCGTGCTGGCTCGACAGGAAGGCATCGAAGCCGCAGGCGATCTCGGCGCGGCAGCATTGGCCGGCGTGCTGGAGCTTCCACCCGCGAAAGTCGCCATCGAAGCCGCGGCCGAGCGCGGGTTCGCAACGCTCGAAGAGCGCATGGGGGCGCTATCGGCGCGCGGCATGCAGCTGGTCGAAGAAACACGCGAGCGCATCGATTCGCGCCTGAGCGAGATTGAGACCGATGTCGGCAAACGCGTCACCAGCAGCGGGCTGGCGCAGACCAAGGTCATCCGGGACTTGAAAGCCATGCTCGAGGCGCGGGAGGCCGAGAACAAAGCGCTTGCCCAACGTCTGACCAAACTGGAAAGCGAGGCGTAAATCATGAGCACGCCCATACTAAGACCGGTGTTCAGGGAGAACCAGATTCTGAGCGCCGACGATGTCAACACCATTGTCTCGCACTCGCGTGACGCCCGCGCTCGCCACAACCGGTATCTACACAGTTGGGGTATCGCTACCGGACTCGACCTGCTCGGTGAAGAGCGCGAGGACACCAGCGGCAAGTTCCTCGAGGTCAACCTGTCACCCGGCATGGCCATCGACGGCAGCGGACGCGAGATCATTGTCACGGAATCCATCCGCCTCAGTGAAGACAGCTTCGACCAATTGAACGTCGTCGAAAGCAACAACGATCCGCAACAGCACTACTATCCGGTGTTCCTGGTGGGTCGCGACCGCCGACAGGATTCATCGGTTACCAATGTGTCGGTGTGTGAATCCGGCTCTACGTCCCGTGTCCGGGAAGCGTTCGACGTCGAGTTTGGTCGAGTGGGATCAGCAGCCGAGCTCGGTGAGCAACCCGTTCCCGAGTTGGGAGCGGGCATAGCCGGGACCGACCGCAGTGACTGGCGGGTCCTGGTCGGCTTTGTCACCTGGGACGGCGCCCACTTCGCCGGCGTCGCGGAGAGCGCCGACGGCATAAGCCGGCGCTACGTTGGTGTCCGCGGCGAAGAGGTGGTCGGCCTCGGCGATGGCCTCAGCCTGCGGTCCGCCGAGCGCGCCACTGCAGACAAGGCCGCATTGGTCATCGATAACCAGAACGGCGGCGAGATGCGATTCGGTCTGCACGATGGCCAGGGCGAAGTCGTCCCGGTCCTGACCGTCAATGCCCAGGGCGACGTCATCGCCGAGGGCAAGATCCTCGGGGCGATCGCCGGCGGCGTGCAGGTCGAATCGGGCGTTATCACCGACGGTCTCGAGGTCCCGCTGCCGGCGGGCATCACCCAGGCGCAAATCGACGACGGCGAGGCAAGCGTACAGATCCAGGTACAGCCGCGTTTCCAGCAACCGGCCTCGTTACCTTCGCTGGCCGCCGGCGAATTCTGGCTGATGCAGCCGATCGATTGCCACGTCACAGGCCGTCGCGTCGTGTGCCTGCTGCGGTGGCAAGCCAGCGACGGGTCCTTGCCGGCGCTGCTGTTACCCGGCGCTTGCGACTACACGGTTATGGGTTTCGTCAAGAAGGAGGCGAGCTGATGGAAAACATGAGTGTGATCACCTTCGCGGCGACGGGTCACATCCTCGGTGCCGTGACCCGCGCCGCGCAAGCCGATCGGCCGGTTGCCGTCGACGACGTCGCACCCGCGCGCATCGTGATTCGCGACAGCCAGGGCGCCGGTCTGCAAGCCAGCATTGATGCTGCCGCGTTACAGGTTGTCGAGGTCGACTACGACACCCGCGTACTCTACCGGCCGCAACTGTTTGCGGTCAGCGGCGGGCGCGCCGAGCAGCAGATATTTAACCCGCTGAGTCTGGTTAACGCCACCCTTGACGGAACCACCGTCAGCGTCAATTTGCCCAGCATCGCGACGGGTGACACCGAGGTATTCGTTCATGTCAGTGGCGGCGCACTCGACGAGGCCGCTGTCCGTGCCGTCACCGTACCCGAAAACTTCAGCAGTGGCAGTGAAAGTCTGCTGCTCGGTAGCGGCGACTACAACATCGTGATCTTCGCACCCGGGCATGCCACGGTACTGCAGAACGAGAGCATACCTTAGGTACCTTACCAGTGAGATCCTGGACAAAAATACCAAGAATTTCCCAGCCGGCGGTCGCGCCGGAGCGAGGCGGACTTTTCCACGCCTTGTCCACGGCCGCGCGCCTCAAACGCCGGCGTTGCGGTGGGCAAGGGGTGGTAAAGTCCGCCGATCGGGCACAGGTTTAGTTCCGGCTATGCCGGGCTAGCCCGCATATCTCACCAGGCCGGACCTCATTAGTGGGAACAACTATGATATTCAACATCTTGGCCTCTATGTACAGGTGGTAGCGGTGCGACACACTGTCCTATTTGGTTTTTGGAACAAGCAGG
>JBPCXK010000384.1:0-5235 GCA_051008635.1 Gammaproteobacteria bacterium | reverse complement strand
GCCCGTATTCCGCTCCTTCGGAAGATTCCTTGTGAATTCAAATCTCTGCGCGATCATCTCGCCCCGTGGTGAGATATGCGGGCTAGACTAGTCGAGCCCCCGGGCCCGGGTTGGTGCCGCTTGGGCGAGGGTCTTATCCCGACCACCGACGACCACGGTCTCGCCGAGCCTGCCGAGCGCGTTGAATGATCCGTTTCTTGGCACCTCCTTGATACCCACAAATCGGAGGCGAAAAAGCAAAGTAGTCCCCCAAAAAGATAGCGACATTAGCGCTCCTTGGCGCTCTCTTGTTTGTATCTGAGGAGCGGGCTCAAAAAAAACTCGATGGACCCTTTGGACGTCGGGAGCAATCTCATCCGGGAATTCGAGAAATTCGACGGCATCCGCATGATTGCCGTCGACGGCGTGGAGCAAGGCGGCGATACGAGCCAACGCGGCTTTCGCCGCCACCCGGTCAGCGCGCAAGCGCTTTTCACCCGCCCTTCGAGCTGCGGCAAGGACGAGCGGTTGGGATTGTATTGCGGTTCCGGCTTGGCATTGAGTATGTCCCCGAGCCGTTGCACCGAGATGCCGACCTGTTGAAACACCTGCCAGAGCTGCACGATACGCAGCACCGGCGCACTCACGCGCCCGGCCAACATGTTGAACGCCACGAGCTGACCGACAGTCAGATCGCCCTCGATCACCAGTCTTGCGCCAATCCACAGTATCAGCACCGTCATGATCTTGTTGATGAACTGCGCGACCTGCCCAGCTATGTTGCTGAGATTGTTTGCCTTGAATGCGGCCTTCACGTATGCCGAAAGCTGATTCTCCCAGCGACCCTGCGTCTGCGGCTCGACCGCCATGGCCTTCAGGGTTGCCACCCCCGAGACCGTCTCGACCAGAAACGCCTGATTCTCCGCGCCCCTGTTGAATTTCTCATGCAGCCTGTGGCGCAAGACCGGCGTTATCAGTATCGACAGTACGGCGTACAGCGGAATGGTGCCGAGAACGATCAGTGTGAGCAACGGACTGAACAGATACATCACCGCCAGAAAAACAAAGGTGAAGAAAAAATCGATCACCGCGGTGACCGTCGAGCCGGTCAGGAACTGGCGGATGTTGTCCAGCTCGCGCACCCGCGCCACACTGTCACCGATGCGCCTGGATTCGAAATAGCTAAGCGGTAACGCCGTCAGGTGGCTAAACAAGCGCGCGCCCAGCTCCACGTCGATGCGATTCGTCGTATGGGAAAACACATAGGTCCGCAGACCCCCCAGTACCACCTCAAACAACGCGATCGTCAACAACCCCAGCGCCAGCACATCGAGCGTTGTCAGCCCCCTGTGCACGAGCACCTTGTCGATGACAACTTGAAAAAAAAGCGGTGTAATCAGCGCGAAAATCTGCAGGAAGAACGAGGCCACGAACACCTCACCCAACAGGCGCCGGTACTTGACGATCGCCGGAATAAACCAGGTGAAATCAAAGGGACGCTCGTCGCCGAGCGCCATCGTGCGGCGGGTAACGGGGATGAGGCGGCCACACCAACGTTCCTCGAAGTCCGAACGGCTCAGGGTGGTTGGTCGTTGCTCGATGGGATCGTGAATGAGAGCCTGCCCATCGGCGAACTTCGCGAGCAGGAAGAACCGCCCGTCGCGGCCCTGTGCAATCGCCGGCAACCGCACCTTGTCCAGGCGCGACCAGTCGCTGTGCACTTCTCTTGCCTTCAGCTTCAGTCGCTTTGCGGCACGCAGCAAGGTGACCGTATCAAACGGCTTGCCCGGCGCGCCGAACTGATGCCTGAGCTGGGCGGCATCCACGGCCAGGCCGTGATACTCGGCCAGCATCACCAGGCATGCCAGCCCGGTATCCGTCTTGTCGCCGCCCTCCGTCAAGCCGACCGCGCGTGTTGGACCGGACAGGGAATCATGCAAAGCGCAGGCGCTGATCGACCGGCGCGCAAGCGGCTACGCCGCCGCGCTGGCGTCGATCACCGGCGATATGTCTTCCGATTCGGCCCGCAGCAATGATTCCGCCGCCGCCGGCGGTGCGAATGCCGCCATCGCGCTGATCAACATCTCGACCTGACCGACAAACCCGGCGGTACCCGTAGCCCCAAAAGTCTGCGGCTGCGCGTCATTCACCAACGCTTCGGCTCCATTGGCGTTCAGGTTCATCGCCGAAGCGTTCACGCCATCCGCGTCAACACTATCAACAGCGAGATCGGCAACAGCTACTGCCTGCGCGGCCACACTGTTCGCCGATCCGCCGCCGGCCCGGGCCTCCATATCCGCCGCAGTCAGCACGGTCCCGTCGCTGAACTCAAACGTTTCGACCTGCAACCCGCTGAACCAATTGACGATCTGCAGGGAATCGTCCGCATTCAGGCTGATCGTCAGGTCAAAGCCGTTCGGGCTGACGGCAACACTGATATTGTCCGGCGTGACGCCCACCCCGAACACCACGCGATCGTTGCCCGCGCTTTCCCAGATCGTGTCGTGGTTGTCCCCGACGCCGAAAACGTACGTATCGTCGCCCTGCTGACCCAGCATTTCGTCGGCCCCTGTGCCTCCTTCCATTCGGTCAGCCCCGTCTTCCCCCCACAGTACGTCATCCCCGGCGCCTCCGACCAGTTCATCGTTCCCTACGCCGCCCACCAGGGTGTCGACCCCTGTGCCCCCTTCCAACCGGTCAGCTCGTCTCCTCCCCACAAACTGTCGTCCCCGGCGCCTCCGACCAGAACATCGTTGCCTGCGTTGCCCTGCAAGCTGTCTGCGCCTGCGCCACCCCTCAGTTCATCGTTTCCAGCCTGGCCGAGCAATTCATCGCCCCACCCAGGCCCTCGATCAGATCTCTGCCGTTCGTACCGAGCAAATAATCGTCCTCGTTGGTACCGGTAATCTCGTTGAGCTGACCCGGCCGCACATCGAGGATAAACGTGTCGAATGCCGACGCGCCACCGTGGTCCGTTACCGTAACCCGGATATCGAGCGTGCCGATATCATCCAGACCCGGATTGCCGAAAAGCCCCGGACTGTTGAGAGTCGAGAAGGTCAGCCATGATGGCAGCGGATCACCATCGGCCAGGGATACCGAGTAAGTCAGCGAATAGGTCCGTGGCGATGTATCTGTGCCAGCACCTTGGGGACATGCTGCTGCAGGAGATCGCGGATGCGTTTGGCTTATCGAGCTACGCCAGCGCAGGTTCAGTTATCCGGAGCGCAGCGGCAAGGATCGAGCACGAGAGGAAGCCGTGCAGGACGGTTAATATGATAAAACGAGATTTAACCCCTTAATACCGCCTGAATCCCTCCTTAACTTCATCGTCACTTATTACGCTTGCCTCTTTCTCGTCTTGACTCAAGACGGACGCAGCTAGCGTCCTGGATTCCTTTGGGGTCGGCTTTTTCTTCCCAGATAGCACTTGGCTGGCGAGAATCGACACCTTGTCAGTGGTTTGCTTCTTCGGCATGGGTTACGCCTCTTAGGATTTAAAGAACGTTGGTGAAAAGATATGTTTTATTATCGAACCTGTCAATACTATTTCTTGACGCTATGTGTTCGCTAGTATACACTCTACCCTGCAGATGCAGGGTAGAGTGATGAACCAAGAAAACATGATTCAGAAACTGCGCGAAGCGCGGAAATCCGCTGGACTCAGCCAGCAAACGGTCGCTGAAGCCCTCGGCCTACCGCGAACGGCGATAACGCAAATCGAGTCGGGAAATCGCTCCATTAGCACCTTGGAGCTGGCTCAGCTTGCTCAGCTGTATCGACGCGCCATTAGTGACTTTTTCGATGAAAGCAGCTCATTGACGGAGGATCCGCTGGTAGCTTTATATCGTATGGAGCCTGATTTGTATGCTGACAAGGAAACGCAAGGCAAGTTAGCTCACTATTTGGACCTGTGCTCGGTGGGTTCAAATCTCCAGCGGCTACTGGAGCGCTCTCAACTTAACGTGCCCCCATATTACGAGCAACGGACTCCATCTGGTGCCTACGAAGCCATCACGCAGGGAACTCGCGTGGCGGACAACGAACGTCAGCGCCTAAACATCGCTGATGCCTCGATCGCCGATACGGCCGAGCTCATTACGGGCCAAGGTGTCTGGGCGTGCGGTGTGGCGCTCCCGAACAACATCTCCGGTATCTTTTTGCACCACAAGTCAATTGGCATGGCTGTCCTCGTGAACTTTAAACACGTCCGCGCTCGGAAGAGATTTTCATATGCCCATGAGTATGGCCATGTACTGATGGACCGTGGCCGAGAGATTTCGATATCTAGCCGCGACAACGCATCGGAGTTGATGGAGAAGCGAGCGAACGCATTTGCCGCAGCTTTTTTGATGCCAGCCGATGGCGTTCGTTCACTATTGTTGAAACTCGGCAAAGGCCAACCTAGTCGTCAGGCGTCGATAGTGTTTGACGTCGCCAGTGATGGATCTGTCGACGCGCAGGCTCGATCAAGCCCAGGCTCGCAGATTATAACGTATCAGGACGTGGCTCAGGTAGCCCACTACTTCGGCGTCAGTTATCAAGCCACCGTCTACCGACTTCGCAGCTTAAATGTGCTTTCGCAGTCGGAATGTAGCGACCTACTTGAGCAATATAATATTGGTCGAGAGTACCTTCAGGCATTGCAGTTGTTTGACGATCTTGAAGAACGAGAGGCGTCATCAGCAGCCGATCGTGAATTGATCAGCCAAGTAGCCCAACTTGCCCTCGAAGCGTTCCGTCAAGAACAAATTACTAAGGCAAAGCTATTGGAGATCGGTCGAAAGCTGGACATCCCCAACAAAAAGCTCATGAGACTTGCGGAGGCGACTCGAGCACATTGAAGATCGTTCGTGCTGATGACGATCCCCAGCTACTCGTTGCTGATGCGTCGGTACTCATTAACTTTTTAGCGATCGATCGGATCGATCTGCTTGCTGCTCTACCTTATCAGCTGATAGTAACCGAGCACGTCGAAGTGGAGATCGACGAAGGGTACCCTGAACAGCTCGCGCGCTTCCGTTCCGCAAACACAGATGGTGTTTTCCAGATCGTTCGAGTTGATCACCCCAAGGAACTCCGCCTGTTTTCAAAGCTACAAGCAGACGGTCGACTCGGCTTAGGAGAATGCTCCGCTCTAGCTTGCGCCCACTGCAGAGGCGGCGCCATTGCGATTGATGACAAGGTCGCGATCAAACGCGCCAATGACATGTTCGTCGAAATGAGCATTCTCCGAACCTTGGATCTCATGGTCTT
>JBPCXK010000383.1:0-7298 GCA_051008635.1 Gammaproteobacteria bacterium | reverse complement strand
CAAGATGCGCTGCCTGCTTGTTCCAAAAACCAAATAGGACAGTGTGTCGCACCGCTACCACCTGTACATAGAGGCCAAGATGTTGAATATCATAGTTGTTCCCACTAATGAGGTCCGGCCTGGTGAGGAATGCGGGCTAGCGCGACGCGGTAGGCAACTCGCTGGAGAGGACGTCGAGATTTGGCAGCATGATGATCTCGATACGCCGGTTCAGCTCACGTCCTGCAGGCGTTTCGTTATCCGCTCGCGCGTGGTATTCACCGAATCCTGCGGCTGATACATGTTCCGGGTCGACCCCCTTTTCGACCAACAGATGTAACACCGACAACGCACGCGCCGCAGAAAGCTCCCAGTTACTCGGGAATCGCGCGCTGCTGATCGGTTTATTGTCTGTGTACCCTTCAACTTGAAAACGGCGATCGGTGAACTGTGCGAGCACTTCGGCGACCTGCGCCAGTGTCTGTTCGCCCTTGGCGTTCAGGCTAGCGCGACCGCTTCTGAATAACACGTCATCGGGCAACTTGATTACTACGCGGCCTTTTTCAATGCCTACGGTGAGCTGACCTTCCTCGATCATGACTTGCAATTGCTCGACGAATTGATTGTAAATCTGATTGCGCCGGTTGGTCTCGGCCTCCACTTCCCGCAGCACTTCCAACTGCAACTTTGATTCCTGCAACTCCTTTTGCAGATCCTGTTTGCGAATTTCGAGATCGAGTAAATCTTTTTCGGCCCGATCCAGCGCCCATGTGGTCCGGTTGAGCTTTTCCTGTCTGGTTTTGAGTTCTTCCCTGACCTTCTCTGTCTCCTTTTGGGCGCTCGAGAGCGACTGGCGCGTACTGTCCAGCTCCTGCACGACCGCTTCGTGAGTACCGCTCGCCACGCAACCCGCAGCAGAGACTACGAGTGTCAAGAATACAAACTGAATACGCATGGATCAGCCCGGTTTTTTTATAGATTCCTCCTAGCTTCGCGAAGTTAAAAAAAGCTGTCAAACTGACACCGACAGGCGGCAACCGAACCACGGCCAGGCGGAACTGAAACTACCCCTGACCCGGCATAGCCGGAACCAAAACTTGTGCCCCCTCAACGGCGGACTTTACCACCCCTTGCCCACCGCTTCGCCAGCGTTTGAGGCGCGCGGGCGTGGACAAAGGCGTGGAAAAGTCCGCCTCACCCCGGCGCGACTGTCGGTCGAGAGATTCCTGGTCTTATTGTCCAAGATTTCAGTGGTAAGGTACTAAGCATCCAGGCCGCCCTCAGGGTTGCTTGTTGTCCGGATCGTCCCCGTCCTCGGTGTCAACCCGGTCCTCGGGATCGTCCCCGTCCTCGGGAGGATCGGTCGGATCGCTGTAGTCGTAGTCGTCGTCTTCTTCAAACCCACTATGCGCCTCCGGCGGCTTGACGTACAGATGCTCGTCATCCGCTGGCTCCTGGTCCTCCTTTTCACGCGTGTGCGGCGCTTGCGCGGTTCCGGTTTTGGCATCTTCGGGCGTTTCTTCTGCCACCACCGGCGCGACGGCTACAGGCTCCCCGACTGATTCGTCATCGCTGCGATCGTCATTGTCGTCTTCGGTCTTGGGCAGGAAATAGCGGGAAAAGATGAGTCCGGCCTCAAACAGAATCCACACCGGAATGGCGAGCATGACCTGGGAAATCACATCGGGCGGCGTCAGCAACATGCCAATGATGAATGCCCCGACGATTATGTAAGGTCGTTTTCTGGCGAGGTTCTCGGGTGTGGTCATGCCCATGGCCACCAGCACCACGGTCACGACCGGCACCTCGAACGCGAGGCCGAAAGCGAAAAAGACAATGAGCACAAAATCGAGGTAGTGCCCGATGTCAGGCGTAAACTCGGTGCCGGGCGGCGTGGTGGCGATCAGGAAGCGGAACACGAGCGGGAACACCACGAAATAGGCGAACGTCATGCCGATATAAAACAGCACGGTGCTCGAGGTCAGGATCGGCACCGCCAGACGCTTCTCGTGTTTATAAAGCCCCGGCGCGATAAACGCCCACAATTGATACAAAACATACGGCAGGGCGATTGCCACCGAGAGCAGCAGCGCCAGCTTGAGCGGAACCAGAAATGGAGCGATCGTGCCGACGATGATCATCGTGCCGCCGGCTTCGCGCAGCGGCTCTATCAGCGGCTCTGCCAGCAATGTGTAGAGTCTGTTGGCAAAAGGGAAAAGGCAGACGAACACCAGCAGCACCGCCAGCACCACGCGCAGCAGGCGGTCGCGTAGCTCGACGAGATGAGAGAGAAACGTCTCCTCTTTTTCGGTTTCAGGCGCCTGCGGGTCGGTTTCCGTCATGCCCGGCACCTGTGGATTCCACGCTCGCGGGCTGCTCCGCGCTGTCAGATCCCGAGTTCTCCAGCACCGCCGCTTCCTGCCTGGCGTCGCTGCTGAGTTCGGCCTCGAACTCCTTCATCGCAACGTCTGTCTCATCGAGAACCGATTTGACGTCCGACTCGGTATCCTTGAGCAGGCCGCGGAGTTCCTGAATCTCGCCTTGTTGTTTGTTCAAAATGTCTTTGAGGTCCGCGGCCTGTATTTCCTGTTCAATGTCACTGCGCACGCTGTTGACCATCCGCTTGGCCTTGCCCACCCACAGGCCGACCTCGCGCGCGAGTTTGGGCAGCCGCTCCGGGCCGACCACCAGCAACGCGATGATCATGACGAGGATGATTTCCCAAAAGCCAAAGTCGAACATCGCTGTGGACCGTTAGTGTGGACCGCGCAAGCGAACGCAGCGCCCGCAGCGTGGCGTTCCGGTGCGAGCATGCCCGCGGTGATCCGCGTCTTCAGCGCCGGTCACTGGCTGCAGGCGAACGTCGCGATCAGGCGCTGTCCTTTTCCTCGATTTTCGCCTCGGCATCGATCACACGGCCGCCCGTGTCGTCCACTCGCTTTGCGGACTCTTTGGCTTCACTGTCCTTCACGGACTTCTTGAAGTTCTTGATCGCGCCGCCGATGTCGCCGCCGATGTTACGCAGCTTCTTGGTGCCAAACAGCAATATCACGATAGCCAGGATGAGCAACAGTGATAAGGGGCTGATTCCGCCAAAACCCATGTCTCTATCTCCAAAAAAACTGATGAACTCGATTCCGCTGGCGCCTTATTCGGCCCGGCTCGCCTTTTCGTCGAGACCGGAAATGCCGAAGCGGTTGTCCAGTTCGGTCATTATGTCACCGGGCCCGAGGCCCAAATATGCCAGCATAACCATACAATGAAACCACAGATCGGCCGTTTCATAAACAACGCGGTCGGGCTTACCGTCCTTGGCCGCCAGCAATGTCTCGGTGGCCTCCTCGCCGATTTTCTTCAAAATAGCATCCAGACCCTTGTCGCACAGCGACGCCACGTAAGACGTCCCCGGGTCTGCGCCTTTGCGCTCCTCGAGCACCGCCCCGAGCCGCTCCAGGATGTCCTGGTTACTCATGTGTAGATGCCCTCGGGGTCCTTCAGGACCGGTTCAGCCTCGATCCAGCGGCCGTCCTGCAGTTGGTTAAAAAAGCAGCTGTACCTGCCTGTATGACAAGCGATGCCGCCTCGCTGTTCGACCCCGAGCAACAGGGTGTCGTTGTCGCAGTCCACACGGATATCTTTTACGACCTGCACGTGCCCCGATTGTTCACCTTTGTGCCACAGCCGCTGACGCGAGCGCGACCAGTACACGGCCTCGTTCTTCTGCACCGTCAACGCCAACGACTCCCGGTTCATCCACGCCATCATGAGCACTTTGCCGGTCTGAACGTCCTGCGCGATCGCGGGGATGAGACCGTCGGCGTTCCAGTTGATTTGGTCCAGAGAGTCGGGGTGCATGGGGTGGTGTCGGTACGTCGCTGTCGCCTTTATACCACATGGGCTCAAAGGCGGACCTCAATGCCGTGTTCGGCCATGTGCTGCTTGGCCTGGTGGATGGAGTATTCCGCAAAGTGAAATATGCTGGCTGCCAGCACTGCATCCGCGTGGCCAACGATAACGCCATCGACCAGATGATCGAGGTTGCCAACGCCGCCGGAGGCGATGATCGGCACGCTGGTGGCTGTGCTGACGGCGCTGGTCAGTTCGAGATCGAACCCTCGCCTGGTGCCGTCACGGTCCATGCTGGTCAACAGTATCTCACCCGCGCCGAGATGCTCCATCTTGCGCGCCCAGCCGATAGCATCCAGCCCGGTCGGTTTACGGCCGCCATGGGTGAAGATTTCCCACCTGCGGCTTTCGTTTTCCCCGCTGACGCGCTTGGCGTCGATGGCAACGACGATGGATTGCGAGCCGAACCTGTCGGAAGCATGTCCGACGAATTCGGGCTCATGCACCGCCGCGGTGTTGATGCTGACCTTGTCCGCGCCAGCGTTGAGCATCCGCCGGATGTCTTCGATCTTGCGGATGCCGCCACCAACGGTGAGCGGTATGAACACCTCGCACGCTACTTGCTCGACGACATGCACCATGGTGTCGCGCTCGTGTGAGCTTGCGGTGATGTCCAGAAAGGTAATTTCGTCCGCGCCTTCGCGATCGTAGCGGCGCGCGACCTCGACCGGGTCGCCGGCGTCGCGTATGTCGAGGAATTTCACGCCCTTCACTACCCGCCCGGCGTCGACATCGAGACAGGGAATGATGCGTTTGGCGAGCGCCATAGTGCTTGTCAGTACAGTACGGCGCGGACTGCGGCTCAGCCGCGGTCGTCGACCAGCGCTTGTGCCTTGGCGAGATCGATGGCGCCTTCGTACAGCGCCCGCCCAATGATAACGCCCTCAACGCCTTCGTCCTCGACCTGGCAAAGCACTTTGATGTCGTCGAGCGAGGTCACACCGCCGGAGGCAATGACAGGGATATGGATGGCGCGAGCGAGCTCGACGGTCGAGCCGACATTGACACCGCCCATCATGCCATCGCGGTCGATGTCGGTATAGATGATCGCGGCCACGCCGTCCTGCTCGAAGCGCATCGCCATGTCGACGACATCGTGATTTGACAGCTTCGACCAACCAGCGATTGCGACCTTGCCGTTCTTGGCGTCGAGTCCGACGATGATGTGGCCCGGAAACTCCAGGCACAGGTCGTTTACGAAGTGCGGTTCGCTGATCGCGCGGGTGCCGATGATCGTGTATTGCACGCCGGCTTCAAGGTACGCGAGCACGGTTTCCTCGTCGCGTATGCCGCCGCCCACCTGTACGGGCACATCAGGAAACTGCTCGGTGATATCTTTGATGAGATCGGCGTTGGCGGGCCTCCCGGAGGTTGCCCCGTCGAGGTCTACGATGTGCAAGCGTTTCGCGCCTGCCTCTATCCAGCGCGCGGCCATAGCGCTCGGGTCCTCGCCAAAGATCGTCGCGTCTTCCATGCGCCCCTGGCGCAGGCGCACGCATTTTCCATCTTTTATGTCGATCGCGGGTATCAGCAGCATTGAATCGTTCCCCGGGTGGTCACTCCCCTGTCAAGCCACACCATCCCATCGCGCAAAGTTAGCCAACAGGGTCAGACCGGTTCTTGCGCTTTTCTCCGGATGGCACTGAATTGCGAAAACATTGTCTCTGGCAATGGCGGCGGCGAACCTGACGCCATATTCCGTCGCGCCGGCGGTGAGACCGACGTCAGAGGGCTCGAGATAATAGCTGTGATCGAAATAGAATCTACTGTGTTGCGGCACGTCGGCCCACAGGGGATGGTGTTGCGTTTGCTCCACCTGATTCCAGCCCATGTGCGGAATACGCAGCCCCTGGCCAGCAACCCCGTTAGCAAACCGTTTCACGCGTCCGCGGTAGAGTCCCAGGCAATCGGTGCCGTTGTTCTCTTCGCTGTGATCTATCAACACCTGCAACCCCATGCAGATGCCGAGAAAGGGTTTGCTGCAAGACGTTTCACGCACCGCTTGTTCCAGTCCCGCGTCTTTCAGCCCGGCCATGCAGTCGCGCGCTGCGCCCTGGCCTGGGAAAACCACACGGTCGGCCGCAAGCACTTTCTCCGGGTCGGATGTTATCTCGACCCGGGCGTCATGGTCCGCGACGTGCTCCAGCGCTTTGGAGACGGAGCGCAGATTGCCCATGCCATAGTCAATTATAGCAATGGTGGTGTTCATGATGCAGGAGCGCTGTTTCGCTAAGGCGTAGGTGTTCCCGGTGCTGGCCCGCATCGCACACCGCGGGGCGAGATGATCGCGCCGGGATCTGAATTCATAAGGCATTTTCTGAAGGAGCGGAATACAGGTCGTATTTCCGACTGAAGAAAATTCGTTGTGAAATCAAAGATCAAGCCAGCGCCGTCATCGTGGTGAGATATGCGGGCTAGAGACTGCCCTTGGTGGAAGGCAACTGTCCTGTCATGCGGGGGTCTCTCTCCACAGCCATACGCAGTGCGCGACCAAAGGCCTTGAAAACGGTTTCCGCGATGTGGTGAGAATTTTTGCCGCGCAGGCTATCGACGTGCAGGGTGACCAGCGCGTGATTGACAAAACCCTGAAAGAACTCGTGCAGCAAATCGACATCGAAATCCCCCACCCGTGCACGCGGGTATGTTACATGATATTCCATTCCCGGGCGGCCTGAAAAGTCGATGGCCACCCTCGATAGCGCCTCGTCCAGCGGCACACAGGCATGACCGTAGCGCCGGATGCCCTTTTTGTCTTCAAGACTCTTGTTGAATGCCTGCCCCAGCGTAATACCGACGTCCTCGACCGTGTGGTGCGCGTCGATCTTCAGATCGCCGCGCGCCTCGATGTCGACATCGACCAGCCCGTGGCGCGCGACCTGATCCAGCATGTGATCGAAAAACGGCACGCCTGTTGCTATGTTGGATTCGCCCTCGCCGTCGACGTTAATCGCGACGCGTATTTGCGTCTCGAGGGTGTTGCGTTCAACGGTTGCGGTTCGTGAAGACATCGGAGTGTGCCGGCGCGGCAACGGCGCCGCACGGGTGGATCTATAGTTTCCGTTCGAAGATGCGCTCAATTCGCGCGTAATCTTTGCTCAGCCAGCGCCGCAATAAGATGGAGGTATTATAGAGCAATACGGCGAGGCTACACAGCGCGAATCATCGATTTATTAGCGTCGGTGATGTTTACGTTGGCGCCAGCCCGCATATTCTCACCGCGGGGCGAGACGATCGCGCAAAGATTTGAATTCACAAGGCCTTTTCCGAAGGAGCCGAATACGGGGTGTATTTCCGAGAAGCAGAAAATTCGTTGTGGATTCAAGGATCAAGCCAGCGCCGTCATCGTGGTGAGAAATGCGCGCTAGAGCTGCATCAAACGTTGTCGCTCTTCCTCAGACGGCTCGAAGCTGCGG
>JBPCXK010000382.1:0-2987 GCA_051008635.1 Gammaproteobacteria bacterium | reverse complement strand
GCGCGGCCGTGGACAAGGCGTGGAAAAGTCCGCCTCGCTTGTGCGCGACCGCCGGTTCGAGAAATTCTTGGTATTTTGTCCAAGATTTCACTGGTAAGGTACTAACTGGCAATTGCCGCTGACTTGGCAAACGGTTAAAACACGGCTATAGTTTGCGCCAATGGTTTCCTCAACCGACAATTCTTTCGGCGAACCGGCGCGCACCGAAGCGCCAGCGCCTGCCCTTTCCCTGCTTCTTCTGTCTCTGCGACTGCCGCGCTAGCGGCAAACCCTGGCCTGGCGAGGCAATACGTGATCCTGTGTGTAGTTACTAACCGGTGAGGAGCTCACCGGCGGTTGATTTGCATGCTTGAGCATGCTTTGGGAGTAGTTGACTTATGGCCAGCAAAGACAAATTGATTGTTTTCGATACGACGTTGCGCGACGGTGAACAAAGTCCCGGCGCGTCGATGACCAAGGATGAAAAATTGCGCATCGCCAAGGCCCTGGAACGCATGCGGGTCGACGTAATCGAGGCCGGATTCCCGATTGCGAGCCCGGGAGATTTCGACGCGGTAAAAACAATCGCCGAGATCGTCAGTGACAGCACCGTGTGCGGCCTGGCGCGCGCCACTGATCAGGACATCGACCGGGCCGGCGAGGCAATAAAGCCCGCAAACTCCGGGCGCATCCATACTTTCATAGCGACCGCGCCGATTCACATGAAGCACAAGCTGCGCATGGAGCCCGACCAGGTTGTCGATCAGGCCGTGCGCTCGGTAAAGCGCGCGCGCGATTTCACGGACAACATCGAGTTCTCTCCGGAAGACGCCGGGCGCTCGGAGATCGACTTTCTCTGCCGAATACTCGAGGCCGCTATCGATGCCGGCGCGAACACCATCAACATTCCCGATACGGTCGGCTACAACATCCCGGACCAGTTTGGATCGTTGATCCGGCAGTTGCGCGAACGCATCCCCAATTCCGATAAAGCGGTTTTCTCGGTGCATTGTCACAACGATCTGGGATTGGCCGTTGCGAACTCGTTGGCGGCGATCCACAGTGGCGCCCGCCAGGTCGAATGCACGATCAACGGGCTTGGTGAGCGCGCCGGCAACGCCTCACTGGAAGAGATCGTCATGGCGGTGCGTACGCGGCAGGACATCTTCGATTGCGATACCGGCCTGGATACGACGCAGATCGTGCCGGCGTCACGTCTGGTATCCGGCATCACGGGTTTTCCCGTGCAGCCGAACAAGGCGATCGTGGGCGCCAATGCCTTTGCGCACGAAGCCGGCATCCATCAGGACGGCGTGCTCAAGTCGCGCGAGACTTACGAAATCATGCGCGCGCAGGACGTCGGCTGGTCGGCGAATCGTATGGTGCTCGGCAAACATTCGGGCCGCAATGCGTTCGGTACGCGGATGAAGGAGTTGGGCATCGATTTCGAGTCCGAGGAAGCGCTCAACGCCGCGTTCTCGCGTTTCAAGGACCTCGCCGACAAAAAACACGATATCTACGACGATGACTTGCAGGCGCTTGTCACCGAGGCCAGCCTGGACGCGGGGCAGGAGAACTACCGGCTGCTGGCCATGAAGGTGCACGCCGAGACCGGTAAGACGCCGAGCGCGAATGTCACCTTGCATGTCGATGGCAAGGAAGTATCCGCTGCAGCACAGGGAAGCGGCCTGGTGGATGCCGCGTTCAGCGCCATCGAAAGCATTGCCAACAGCGAATGCGAGCTGCAGCTCTATTCGGTCAGCGCCATCACCAGCGGCACCGATGCGCAAGGCGACGTGACGGTGCGGTTGGAAAAGTCCGGGCGTATCGTGAACGGCCACGGAGCCGACACGGATATTGTCATGGCCTCGGCCAAGGCGTATCTGAACGCGTTGAACAAGATGAGCCGGCCGCAGATGCGTGCGCATCCGCAGATGGCCGAAGTCTAGACCTTGTAGCTGCACGGGGGCGGTGGCGCCAACCCCCCCCCTTGACTATTCCTCTGAGAAAGCGCGCTTTTGCACGGCGCACTGAGGAATGCGGGCTAGCCACGGTGAATTCATGCTGACGAAACTCGTGCAACAGCATCAATAGGTTGCATGCAGTTCTGGACTTCAGTGCCCAACGCTACATAAAAAGCGCCCGAAGCCGGGAGTGAGTAAATCTCGACGGCTTAATACCATCCCCGCCCGACCTGCCCTGCAGGCCTGGGCGGGCACCATCCTCAGGCGTTTGAGCGCTAACGAACCCGCCTGACCTTCCCACGAAAAATACAAGGAGGCGGACTCAGTCGTCAGGACGTGCCTTATACTCCGCCGTCTCCGCAAGAATCTGAGCCTTCTCCTTGCGTTCATCTTTGTCGCTTGGCCAGTCAACAATGTTAGTGTGGTTAGGGTGAGGCTGTCCGTCCGGATCAAACCCCAAGCCAGCCCCCCGCACATTTTCAGCCCTGAAGTCGGCTCTTCCTACAAGGCGGCGTTGTCTCGGGGCGGCAACGTACTCCGCCCCGATATTCCAAACGTCATAGTCATTTAGCCCGAGCAGACGGTACGTGGACAGTTTCAGATCCCGGGGAGGCAGAAACGCGCGCATACGAACAGTACTATCGGCCCTCACATCTCGTCTATCAAGAAGGAAGCGGGCCAGATATTCATCGTCGTGGATCTCGGGCGGCGATAACGGCATCTGTGTTACTTGGACATTGCACGCTGAATCGCTGATAGGATTGGCGATGGGATCCTTTTCGCAAAGACTTCTGTGCCACGTGCTCTTCCTTCCAATCCGAAACGCGCAACATAAGACAGTACGCCATTTGCATTAACACTCACAGATACGATGTGCTCGTTGTCCGCATACCACTCGAACTCCACTTCGCCGTCCGCTTCCGGAAGGACATCCGGCGTAGGAATATGACCAGGCAGGGCCAACGCGAAGGCCATGGCTTGACGAATTGCCTCCGGCGTAATCGGAGTGGCCCCATATCCGTCCCAGTCAGGATGACCACACTC
>JBPCXK010000381.1:0-6135 GCA_051008635.1 Gammaproteobacteria bacterium | reverse complement strand
ATGTACAGGTGGTAGCGGTGCGACACACTGTCCTATTTGGTTTTTGGAACAAGCAGGCAGCGCAGCTTGGACGCGCGGCCTTGGACCATAGGGCCGGCTATGCTCCGGCGGCCGGGCGTCCAACATGCGCAGCCTGCTTGCCCCAAAATTCCAAATCCTGGTGAGAAATGCGGGCTAGGGCTCGTCATCGTGGTGAGAATGTGGGCTAGAGAGAGGGCCGCGGCGAGGGTCTTGGCGTTGGCCGTTTATCCACAAACTCAGAAATCCTGAACAGTCGCTCCACCCTGCGACAAACTGAACACAGGCTCATCCGCGATAAGCGCCGGCTCGCCTTTGGTGAACGTCGCGCAATCCAGCCCCCGGGTCACCCGCCCATCGGAGGCCACCTGCAAACGCCCCGTGTGACCGTTGACCACGGAGTCGGGCTGCGCCACCAGCTGCCCGAGATGCCTGCTGAGCAGCAAGGCATCGGCCCCCAGGCTGCGTAAGCGCAAGGCGTTGCCCGAGGTCGAGACATCGCTGAGCTGGCCTCGACCCAACACTGCCGGCATGTCGCAGAAAACCAGCCCGTCGAGGTCCTGGTCCATTCGCGGATCGGGCTCGGTGTACACCTGCGACGTGGAATAGACTGGTAGATCCACAGCGTGATGAAACAGCAACAGCGGGCGGATGAGGCGTGCGTCCCGAGGATTGCCGGTGATGAATGCCATGTCGACCTGCTGATCGAGCTGGGTGCGGTCGGGCTCATCGCGAATGTCCTTCCACAACGGCCTTGCGCTGTCGGTAGCCAGGAACTGCCTGACCATGGACGTAAGATCATCGCTGCGTGGCGGGTAGCTCCGCACGGTCACTACCTCTCCGCCAAGTTCCTCGTATGTTTTCGTGAAAGCCTGGGCGAGCCGCACGCCGAGCCCGGTCTCCGCGTGCAGCAACGCGGCGCGGGCGTGCCCGTTGAACATCGCCTGGCGCGCGACCTGCTCCGCTTCCGATTCCGGCACCAGGCCGAACTGGAACATCTTCTGCGGGACCCAGTTGCCGTCCCCGAGCGTGTTCAGGGTCAAGACCGGGGTTTCCAGATCGGGCAGGGTCGCAAGCGACTGCACTTCTTCTTTGGTCAACGGACCGACGACCAGCTCCGCGCCGTCGTACACGGCCTGCCGGTACATCTCAACGGCCCGATGGGACTGGCCCTGTGTGTCATAGATGCGAAACTGGACGTTGCCGGTAGCGCGGGCCGCGGACACAAAGCCGTCGTGCACCGATCTGCCAACAGCCTCGAGCGCGCCGCTCAGCGGCACCAGCAGCGCAACCTGTCTGGCGGCTCCCGGCTGGAACCGGCGCGTGGGTTGCTGGTCCGCCAGCCGCTTCAGGAGTTGCGGCACGACCAGCCGATTGGCCGGATGCTGCGGATACTTCGTCTTCCACGCGCGGTAGGCGCTGACGCGGGTAGCGGGCGCGCTGCCGGCGTACTTGCGGGCGGTCGCCACCAGTGACCACCAGCCGACCGCGGCGGGGTCGAGTTGCGGGGGCGGCTCGCTGATCTGCCGGGCGGGCAACTCCAGTAGTGTGTTCCATATGCGTTGCTGGTTATAGGCGCGCTCGCGCGGATCCTGGATCATGGAATCCACGCGGATACGCTCGATCGCACCGCGCTCGAGAAGACCTTGTTCCCGATACACATCCGCGCGCGCCTCGCCAACGCGTGCCCGGGTCACGAGCTTCAAACCAGTCTGTGCGAAAGAAAGCAGTCGCAACGCTTGTTGAGATTGTCCGGCTTCGGCGGCCAGCCGCGCCCTCGTAACAGTTATCATCGCGGACTGATCCGCGGTCAGCTGTTGCTGGCCGATGGCCTGCAATTGCGCGGATGCCTGCCTCGCCGCACCGACACGGGCGAACGCCTCGGCGGCCCGCAACTGATAGTCGAGCCGCGCATCCGGGCTCTCGGCCGTAACCGCGAGCACGCTGAAGCGTTGCGCGGCTTGCTTGTAACGACCTGAGCCATAGGCCTTTTGCGCACGCGCCGCGTTGTCCAGATCGGTGTCCGGCACCTGATCCGGCAGATCTCTGAGCTGGGGCCCGGCGCAGCCGGCTACAGCCACCGCGAGCGTGATGACCGCCAGCCGCAGGAAACGCTGCACGTACTCCACCTCAGGCCGCCAATTCATAAGCCAACTCCAGCGCTGCGCGCATGCTACCCGCGTCTGCCTTGCCCGTGCCCGCCAGATCCACAGCGGTGCCATGATCGACCGATGTGCGGATGATCGGCAAACCCAGCGTCACGTTGACCGCCGCGCCGAAACCGGCGTGCTTGAGCACCGGCAAGCCCTGATCGTGATACATCGCCAGCACGGCATCCGCTTCGGCGAGCACGCCTGGCACGAACAGCGTGTCCGCCGGCAAGGGTCCAACCAGCGTGATGTCTTCGCGCCGCAGCGCGTCGAGCGCGGGAGCGATAATCTCGATCTCCTCGCGGCCGAGGTGCCCGGACTCGCCGGCATGGGGGTTCAGGCCACACACGAAGATACGTGGCCTTTCGATCGCGAACCGTTCCCGCAAATCCTTGTTCAAGGCCCGAATGACTCTGGACAGGCGCTCACGCGTTATTGCGCCGCTGACCTCCCGCAGAGGCAGATGCGTTGTCACCAGCGCGACGCGCATTGCGGCCGCGACGAGCATCATCACGGGATAACCGCCGGTGCGTCCGGCCAGAAACTCGGTATGGCCGGAGAAGGTGATGCCCGCGTCGTTGATGACGCTCTTTTGCACAGGGCCTGTTGTCAGCGCGTCGAACTTGCCTTGCATGCAATACTCCGTGGCCTTCTCCAGTGTGGTCAACACGTAACGCGCGTTGGCGGGATCGAGTTTTCCCGGCGCCGCAGCGTTCGCAAGCCGAACCGGCAACACCTTTATCGCGCCCACCGCGTTCGGCGCCGGCGCGCGCGCGGGATCGAAATCGTCAACGCGCAATTCGCACCCCAGCAATGCTGCGCGCTCACTCAGCATATCGGGGTCCGCCACCGCGACCAGTTCCGCTCGACGACCGATGTCGGCGGTCGACATGGCGAGACTGACAGTCAGATCGGGGCCGATCCCCGCAGGCTCGCCCGGCGTGATCACGATACGACGTATGGCGGACATTAACGCAGGCGCGTCGACGACAATATGAAGGCAAGGCTAGCAGACATGAAAACAATATGTAGCAGTACGGCCGAACGGCGCGCTTATGATGACAGGCGGTATTCGACGTAGCTCTCGTCGCGTAACCGCCGCAGCCAGAGCTCGAGCTCTTCCTCCGCCTTGCGTTCGCGAATAAAGTCTCTGGCCCGCACGCGCTGCGATTCCTCGGTGCTGTCGTGTTCACGCCGATCGAGCACTTGCACGATGTGCCAGCCGAAAGACGAGCGAAACGGTTCGCTCATCTCGTCCTTACTCAGAGTTTTCATCACGTCTTCGAACTCCGGCACCATTTCGCCGGGGCTGATCCAACCGAGATCCCCACCGTTCGCGGCGCTGCCCTTGTCGTCCGAGTTTGCTTTGGAGAGCTCGGCAAAGTCGTCCCCGCCCTCGATGCGGTCGCGCAGCGCGGCCAGTTTTTCACGAGCCTGCTCCATCGTGAGTAGCTCGTTCGGCGTGATCAGGATGTGGCGTGCGCGCGTTTGCTCGATCATCGTGCGTTGCAGACCGCGCTGCTCCAGCAACCGCACTATGTGAAAACCGCTGGGGCTGCGAATGAGATCGCTGGTGTCTCCCGTTTTCATGCCGGTGACCGCGCGTGCGAATATGCTCGGCAGTTGCGGCGCGCTGCGCCAGCCGAGGTCGCCACCTTCTAGCGCGCGCTGACCGTTCGAGGAGCTGACCGCGACCTCGGTGAAATCCTCACCGTCCAATAGTTTTTGGCGCACGGCCTGCGCCCTCTCCCTGGCAGCCTGGATTTGTTCCGGGCTCGCGGCCTCGGGCAACGCGATAAGAATGTGGCCGAGCCGATATTCGGCCTGGCTGTTGAGCGCTCCACTTTGTGAAGCGATGAACTCGTCGATCTCCTGATCGGAGACTCTCACACGGCCCTGTAGCTGGCGTTGGCGTAAGCGGTCGATGACGAGCTCGTTGCGTATCTGCTCGCGGAACTCGATATAGTCGATGCCTTCTGCGAGCAGATTGCGCCTGAATTCTTCGAGATTCATATTGTTACGACGAGCGATATCGCGCGTGGCATCGTTCAGCGTGATGTCGTCGACGCTCATGCCGAACCGCTCAGCCTCCTGCAGCTGCAGCTTCTCCATCACGAGGCGCTCGAGCACTTGTCTGCGCAGGACGTCCACCGGCGGCGTGGACGACAGGCGTTGGCGCGTGATCTGCAGCCGTTCGTCAAACTCGCTTTGCGTTATGACGTCGTCTTCGACGACCACGACGATGCGGTCGAGCAGCGTAGCTTCCGCGGCGGCGCCAGTGGCGGCGAGCAGCCCTAGCAGCCCACCCAGGAGCGGAGTCAGTTGACGGGTGACGTTAATCATCAGCGGTGTATCCAAGAATACCACGTTCCAGGAGCTTATCGAGCGGTGACCCGAGTTGGCTCAAGCCTTTGAAAACAAACTGTAAAAAGAAGGTGTCATTGAAATCACCGTCGGTGTCGGCGACGAAGCGGCGCGCGGCGAGCCGCACTTTGTAACAGCAACTTTCGTATTCGAGCCCGGCGAGGATTTCCAGGTTGCGCGATTCGCGCAACGAGTAATTCCAGCGTCCGAGCACACTCCAACGCCGCGTCAACGGCCACACCAGCGCGAAGTCGGTTTGCTCCAGCTCGTCACGGCGCAAGCGATAGGCAAGGTTAACGATATGATCTTCGTCGGCGCGGTAGACGAGTTGCGCGGTGCCGCGCTGCGTGCGTGAGTCTCCAGGATCCCATAACAGCGAGCCTATGCCGGCCCAGCTGCCGAGCCGAAGCGAGAGCTGGCCCGCGAGATCGGAAGTAGTGTCCGTCTCGACAACCGCCCCGGGCAGCGTCACGACACGGTCCCGAAAGTAGTATATCTGGCCGACACTGGCGTTGATCGATTCCTGTCCGTCATCAAAGTCGATCAGACGCGAAGTTAAACCTGCCGTCAGTTGATTGGCGTCGCCCACGCGATCAGCGCCGCTGAAGCGGTCGGTACGGAACAGTTGCGAGAAGTCGAAGTCCAGACGGCCGGTGTCGAAGCCGGGAATGTCGGATTGTTCACGAAACGGAACATACAGGTAGAACAATCGCGGCTCGAGCGTTTGAGTGACACTGCCACCGGCGTAGTCGCGCTCGAAGATCAAGCCACTGTCGACACTTAGCACGGGTAGCGTGCGTTGGGGCTCCGGATCGACGGCGCCGGCATTTTCGAGCGAATAGAGCGTGTGTCTGACCTGCGCCGTGGGCGTGAAGAAATAACCCGCCTGTGAGACAGGCCGGGACAGCTTCGCAGACAAATCAACGCGGTCTCCGGTGACGCTGTTGTCGCGGTCGAATTGCACCCATTCGCCGCCCACGCCGTAGTCCAGGCCCAGCATGAGATCCGGCCAGTAACCGTCAAACAGAACCTGCGGGACACGCTCATAAGGCTTGGCCGCGTCCGCGATGGTGCGATCGACCGTCTGATAGTTCTCCGCACGGATGAGCAGGTTCCACGGCCCGCCGAAGTAAGTCAAATCAGCGTGGCGCCGCAAATGCGTGGTCGCGGTAATGGCCAGCGAATCGCCGAGGTCCTCGAAGTAGCTGTCATCCGATACCTCCTTGTAGTCGGCGAACAGCAATGCGCGGGGCGTTACTTGCAACGCGGCGTTGGCCGCTACGAGGGCGCGGTCATCGTCAAACACGCGGTCGTCGAGATACTCCAGATCGATCTCGCCGCCGGTGCGTGCGGTCAGAAAGCGATACTCGGTTTTCGCCTGCACCCCGCGCTTCGCCAGGTACCGCGGCACGAGCGTGGCGTCCTGATTGGGCGCTATATTCCAGTAGTAGGGGATTTCGGCGCTGGCACCTGACGCCGTCGACGTGCCGACGGTCGGTCCCAGAAAACCCGAATGACGCTTGTTGTTGATGGGAAACTGCATCCACGGCACGTACACGAGCGGCACACCCTTGAAACGCAACAAGCCGTTCCGCGCCGAGCC
>JBPCXK010000380.1:0-3297 GCA_051008635.1 Gammaproteobacteria bacterium | reverse complement strand
CCCAACGCCCTCAACACCCGGTTCAGGCGCGCTGTGGGACCCGCCGTGAGCTGCGCCTGGAGCATCTCGCGCATTTGGCCACTCACCTCAACGCGCCCGAGAGTTTTTTTAAAACCCGATTGGCTATCGTCAACTCCCCTATCACGCGCTCGCCAATCTCCCCATGGAGGCGCTCCACCACTTTGGCCTGCGCGCCTGCGCCCCGCGGCCTCTCAGCGCTTGCTGGCCCCCAACGATAAACTCTTCGCACCAACGGTACAGCGTCTGCTCCGATATCTGCGCGCGACGCGCTATGCGCCACGCCGCGGGTGCCGGCGGTGCTAGGCCAAGCCGACAGCGGAATAACTTTGGAAGATCGAACGTCACTTCCACAGCATCATGGAAAGGGGTCGACAAACAGATCTACTACCGCTATTAATGTGCCCGATATTTATGGAACACTATTTATTGAGCTAATTTTATCTATTACATATAAAGACGTAGCATATATCGCGGTTTTTTGACAAAATCGCTCTATGGTGGCGAAACGAATACGCGAACTTTTCCCCCTCGGGGTAGCCACCGGTGGCGCACACTGCAACCGGCATCAGGAGCGCGACCAGCTACAAAAAAACATCCTCAACGGTCATCACACCTGGCTGTGGGCACGTCGCCGCATGGGGAAGACGAGCCTGATCGAGCAGGTGCTCAAAGACTTGCGCACCGGACGCCGCAAGGTGGTGGCGAAGACCCTGGATCTGCTCGTCGTGCACGACATCGACGAACTCGAGCGGCGGATTCGCGAGGGCGTCGAGGCACTCGGTGTCGAGATCCTACCGAAGGGACAAAAAACGACGACCAAGCTCGGCCGCGCCTTCAAGGAGCTCAATCCACAGTTCTCCGTCGGCGCCATGGGCATTCACTTGAAGCTCGGCCAACACGACAGTCCGATTCAAGGCGTGTCTGAGCTTTTGATGGGGCTGGACGCGGCCGCCGGACTCTACCGGCGCCGCGTGATCATGGTGTTTGATGAATTCCAGCAGCTGTCACAAATGAAAGATGTCGCCATCCGAGCAGCGGCGGAGGGCGCAATTCGCCATGCGGTCGAACGCGCCCAGCACATCACCTACCTCTTCGCCGGCAGCGAAAAGCACTTGCTCGCGTCCATGTTCGAAGACGAGGATCGTCCCCTGTATCGACTCTGTCGAAAAATGACGCTTCAGCGCATCAGCGCCGCGGCGTACCGAGAGTTTTTACGCGACGCCGCCAAAGCCCGCTGGCGTCGTGTGCTGGCCGACGAGCGCATCGACGAGATTCTCACACTTACGCGCCGCCACCCCTACTACGTGAACGCGCTTTGCGCTCGGCTTTGGGACAATCCGCGAGCGCCCACGCCAGCGAGCATCCAAGCGGCCTGGTGCGGCCTCATTGACGAGGACCAAAGTCTCGTCGCCGGCAGGGTCTTGCGCCTATCGGCCGCGCAGCGCGCCATGCTCACTGCGATCGCCAAGGCCGATCAGGGCGCCGAGCATCCGGCCTCACGCGAATTTTTAGCGGCAATTCGGCTACCGGCGTCGACTGGCAACAAATCTAAAGAAATCCTGGAACAGGCCGATCTTATCCACCAAGAAGAGGACGGTCGCTGGTATCTGGTCGATCCGATCATGGCCGCGTACCTGAACGCGCTATGAGCGCAGCTCTGATCAAGTCGTATCCCGAGGCGCTGACGGCTAATGGCTAAAGAGATCAGATACATCGGGGCGCCAGATTCAGCGGGGCCGTCCCGTGACGGCCATGAATTCCATGAAGCATGGACCGCCCGCAAGGCCATGCAGCTACTCCTGCCGAGCGACGGGCTTATCGGAATCGCTGTAGAAGGGTTATCGAAGGAAGACGGGTCCCGAGCATCGGCGGCCACCATTGAGATTGCCGATCTCACAATTTACTACGGGAAGGACGCGAATTTTACAAACGCCGATCGCATCGAGACCGTCCAGTTTAAGTACTCGCCAAAAATTGCAGACGAGGTGTTCCGTGCGAGCCACGCGAAAAAGACCATCAAGAAGTTCGCAGCGTCTTACATCGATTACAAGAAGAACTATGGCGCAGCAGATGTCACAAAGAAGCTTTTCTTTGAACTCATAACCAACCGACCGATCTTGCCGGACTTGCTGAAGGCGATCGAGGGCATTGCCACCGGTAAGCGGCTGGCTGGCGATATTAAGAAGCAAGGCGATCAGTTCAAATCAGCCGCTGGACTTTCAGGAGACGAGCTAAAGGAGTTCGCCTCCAAGTGCCAGATCAAGGGGCTTGCAGGAACGCTTAAGGACACAAAGGCTGATCTAAGAAAAATAGTCATTGACTGGTCAGCGACGACCGACGCAGGCGCAAGGCTCGGCGATATCCGCGACATGGTGCGGAAAAAGGCCGGGTACCAGGAGGAACACCGAAAAGTAATCCGACAAGTCGATGTCCTCAACGCGCTGGAGCTCTCGGAAGTCGAGGACTTGCTCCCCTGTCCCACCAGTCTCGCCGACGTGGGTGACGTGGTTGCGCGCGAGCAGCTTGCAGAAGCGATCGACCTTATTCCCTCTCTCATCAAGCCACTGCCTGGGCTTCTGCATAAGCTGAATGACCGCACGAAGCTGTTTGAGCTTGCGTTTGATGAGCGATTCCCGGAATCAATTCCGAGCACGCTCGGTCGCCGCCGCATTCGCTATGCAAGGCTTCGTGCCGCCGTTGTCCAATCTGCCAGCGACAAAGACTGGAACAAGCTTGTTCAGTTGCTCGTGGAATTGTCTGGCGTAGCTGCAAGTGACCAGAAAGGGGCGGATTTCATACTGGATAACCCCGATCTGGTGATTAACGCGAATGACGCAGACGCTCTGAGGCGGCTCTTCGAGACACGGACTAAATGGCCTGGCGCACGACATGCCCGCCTTGCTATCGCCAACATCCTCTCGGGCGCCACGGATGATGCCTCGCGGCATCTCCGTAATGCTGTCGAGTGGATTCGCCACGATCTTCAAGCAAGTGACGATGATTACAATCGTGTCAGACCCGAACGGCTAGACAGGGCAGCAATCCCCTTTTATTGGATCATTCAGCAGCAGCCCAAGCGTGCAATTGGTTTCATGAGGTACTGGTACGACTGGTACGGTTTCGAGATCGTAGAACGTGTCTGCGGGCTAATGCGTTATGCCATGTCGCGGGACAGTACCTTAAGGCGTGCCCTCCAAGGGTTTATTGCCGCCCTGGGGCCGAATGTTGACTGTCTGGCGGGCTTCCTTTGCTTCATAGAGCTCACCGAGGCTGAAC
>JBPCXK010000379.1:0-4857 GCA_051008635.1 Gammaproteobacteria bacterium | reverse complement strand
AGCTCGCCTTCGATCAGATTCATCAGGTGCTCGAGCCGCTTGCGGACATCGTTGATCTCGAGAATTTTTTGCTTCTCGTCCAGCTTCAACGACATGTGCGCGGCTACCGTATCTGCGAGGCGCGCGGGCTCGTCGATGCTGGCCAATGAGGTAAGTATTTCCGGGGGTACCTTTTTGTTCAGCTTCACGTACTGATCGAATACGTTCATCACCGAGCGGCCCAACACATCGAGTTCGCGCTCGTCTTCGGCAGACGCCGAGCCGAGTATCGCGATGTGCGCGCTGAAAAATTCTTCGTCCTCGAGATAGCGTACGACTTGCGCGCGCTCCGCGCCCTCCACGAGCACCTTGATCGTGCCGTCCGGCAGCTTGAGCAGCTGCAGAATGCTCGACAGCGTACCAATGCGGTAGATGTCGTCGGCCTCCGGATCGTCAATATCGGCTTTTTGCTGCGCGACCAGCAGTATCTGCTTGTTGTTGGCCATGGCCGCTTCCAGGGCCTTGATTGATTTTTCCCGGCCCACAAACAGCGGTATGACCATGTGGGGGTAAACCACTACGTCGCGTAGTGGTAAAACCGGGACGATTTGCATGGGTTTGTCCGTAACTCTGTCGTCTGAACTCATTTAAGCGCCTCGGTTCGCGGCGTCTCGGGGGGAGACAGGGTTGATGTGCCGGGCTTCAGGTGTGTGCATCTGAGATCGGCGCATCCGTCAAATGATACCTGTGGGCGGATACACGGTTTTTCAAGCCCGCGGATAGCCGCCTGTCGCAAAGCCCTCAGCCGGCGCGAGCCATCGCTAGTCAGCCCTGAAAAATGCTCATGTACTGCGTGTACACTGCGCTTTTTCATCGCTGATTGCCTTGTCCCGCACTCGCCTGAGACTTTCCGACAGGCGGCTGGCTAGTCGGATACGGCTTTTTCGTACTCCGCGCCCTCGTAAATCAGGTAGGGCTTCGCGTCGCCTTTTATCACCGCCTCGTCGACAACGACCTTGGTGACGCTGTCGGCCGACGGCAAGTCGTACATGGTGTCGAGCAGGACCTGCTCGAGTATGGTGCGTAAGCCGCGCGCGCCGGTCTTGCGTTCCATCGCCTTGAGCGCCACCGCATGCAGGGCGTTCTCGCGAAACTCGATCTCGCAACCTTCCATCTCGAACAGCTTGTGATACTGCTTGGTGATCGCGTTTTTGGGCTCGGTGAGAATGCGCACCAGCGCTTCCTCGTCCAGCGCCTCGAGCGTTGCCACCACCGGCAGCCGCCCGACGAACTCCGGAATCAGTCCGTAGCGGATCAGGTCTTCCGGCTCTACGTTGAGCAGCACTTCACCCAGGGCGCGCGCGTCGTCCTGGCTCCTCACCTCCGCGGAGAAGCCAATGCCGCTCTTCTCCGTGCGGTCGCGAATGACCTTGTCCAGACCCGCAAACGCGCCGCCGCAAATGAACAGGATGTTGCTGGTGTCGACCTGCAAAAATTCCTGTTGCGGATGCTTACGGCCACCCTGGGGCGGCACAGAGGCCAATGTGCCCTCGATCAATTTCAGCAAGGCCTGCTGCACGCCCTCGCCGGACACGTCGCGCGTGATGGAGGGGTTGTCGGACTTGCGCGAGATCTTGTCGATCTCATCGATATAGACGATGCCGGTCTGCGCCTTGTCGACATCGTAGTCGCATTTCTGCAGCAGCTTCTGGATGATGTTTTCGACGTCTTCGCCGACATAGCCCGCCTCGGTCAGCGTGGTGGCGTCGGCGATAGTGAAGGGGACATTCAGCAGGCGCGCGAGCGTTTCCGCCAACAGGGTCTTGCCCGATCCGGTCGGGCCGATCAGCAAGATGTTGCTCTTGGCGAGCTCGACATCGTCCTTGCCCGGGCTGGACCGCGCCTCGAGCCTCTTGTAGTGGTTGTAGACCGCGACCGACAAAACCTTCTTGGCGCGCTCCTGGCCGATGACGTATTCATCGAGAATCTGTTTGATCTCGTGCGGCCGCGGCAGCTTGCTGCCGGAACCCGACGACTGTTCCTGCATTTCCTCGCGAATGATGTCGTTGCAGAGCTCGACGCACTCATCGCAAATAAACACGGAAGGTCCAGCGATCAGCTTACGGACTTCATGCTGACTCTTGCCGCAGAACGAGCAATACAACAGCTTGCCGTTGTCCTGATCGCCAGTTTGTTTGTCGTCACTCATCAAGTGTCCCCGTTACCCTAGGCGTATTTCATCATTGCCTATTTCCAGGCCAATATGCAAGCTGGAAAGCCCGGTTTTGAGAGCCAGGTTCCGCTTATTCTGCCAAGCTGCGCCGTCCGTCAATCCGCCATGCGGGTAGTCAGCAGTTTGTCGACCAGGCCGTACTTCACCGCGGCCTCGGCATCCATGAAATTGTCGCGCTCGGTGTCTTCGCGTATGCGCTCGACCGGCTGGCCGGTGTGTTTGGCGAGCACCGCGTTGAGCTGCTCGCGCGTCTTGAGAATCTCGCGCGCGTGGATGTCGATATCGGTTGCCTGACCCTGAAAGCCGCCCAACGGCTGATGAATCATCACCCGCGAGTGTGGCAGACAAAAACGCTTACCCGACGTGCCTCCGGCCAGCAACAGCGCGCCCATACTGGCGGCCTGGCCGACACACATGGTGCTCACATCGGGTTTCGTGAACTGTATGGTGTCGTAGATCGCCATGCCGGCAGATACGGAGCCGCCCGGCGAGTTGATGTAAATAGAAATATCCTTGTCGGGGTTCTCAGACTCGAGAAACAGCAACTGCGCGACGACAAGGTTGGCCATATAATCCTCGACCGGGCCAACCACGAAAATGACCCGCTCCTTCAGCAGGCGGGAATAGATATCGTAAGCTCGTTCACCGCGTGCGGTCTGTTCAACCACCATGGGGACGAGATTGAGCGCCTTGGTAGACGACGCGCCCGAATCGGCGTGATTTCGATCGTTCATAAGCTCTTAAGAGGTCTCCGCCTTCATCAATTCATCGAATTCAATCTCTGCATCAGTCACGACGGCGTCTTGTAAAACGCGCTCAACGACCTGTCCCTCCAGCACGAACGCCTCGACCGCTCCACGCGCGTCATGGTCTTGCTGATAGTACTGGGCCACCCGCGCGGGATCCCCGTACGTCGACGCAATCGTGTCGACCCGCTGGCGCACCTTGTCGGCGTCGGGCGACAGCCCTAACTGTTTGACGATCTCGTTAATGATCAAACCCAGGGAGACACGTTTGCGCGCTTGCCCCTCGAACAGGCTGTCCGGCAGGTCAGGGGCATCAGAAGATGGGCCCATCGAGCCGTGTAGTTGTTCCCGCGCGTTCTCTATCTCCCGCGCGATCAGGGCCTCGGGGACATCGAACTTGTTGAGCTCATACAGCCCGTCCATGGCTTGCTGCTTTACTTTCTGTTCGATCCGCTCAGCAAGTTCCCGCTCCATATTGCCGCTGATCTCCGCCTTCAATGTCTCGACGCCGCCTTCTTGGACACCGAAGGCACGCGCGAATTCCTCATCCAGCGCCGGCAAGTGGCCCTCGGAGACGGTCTTGACCTTGACGTCGAAACTCGCATCCTTGCCCGCCAAATGGTCGGGTTTGTAGTCGTCCGGAAAGGTCAGAGACAACGTCCTCTCCTCACCTGCCTTGACGCCAACGAGCTGATCTTCGAAGCCTGGAATCAACTGCTTGGTGCCGAGCTCTAAAGTGAAATCTTCGCCAGCGCCGCCCTCGAAGGGCTCATCGCCGATGCGGCCGCTAAAATCCATTACCACCTGGTCCTCCAGCTTTGCCGGGCGCTCGACCGGCTCCCAGGTGCGACGTTGCTTGCGCAACGATTCAAGCACTTTATCGACGTCGGCGTCAGTGATCTCCGTCACTGGCCGGACAACTTTTATCTTCGCAAAATCTGCCACGGTGAACTCGGGGTAGACCTCAAACGTGGCCGTGTATTCGAGCCCTTCGCCCGCCGCCATCGTTTTGGCGTCGATATCCGGCCCCCCCGCTGGCCGAAGTTTCTCCTGACTGACCGCCTCCCGGAAACTGGACTGCAACACCTCGCCCATCACCTCGCGCATAACCTGATCGCCGAAGCGCTGTTTGACCACCTTCAACGGCACCTTGCCAGGACGAAAACCGTCGAGCTTCACACTGCCGCTGATCGACTTAAGCCGTTTTTCAATCTCCGGATCGATCCGTTCTGGCGGTATTTGCACCGTCATTTTACGGCCGAGGGTGCTGGTCGACTCTACTGAAACTTGCATCTTGCTTATCCGCTACGAAAAAGCGCCAGTCAAACGCATGCGCTTGGTGCGAAAGGAGAGACTCGAACTCTCACGGGTTGCCCCACTGGCACCTAAAGCCAGCGCGTCTACCAATTCCGCCACTTTCGCAAGATCACTACACGTTAGTGGGGCCGGCGGACTGCGCATCATTACAACGAGGCGCCTGTGATGATGCCGCCCGGCGAGCCCAATTCGAGGCCGGTGGCTGGACTAATGATACCGCCTCAGGCCACACGCGCGAAGTAGATTGTACATCATGCCTGCCTTGACGATTACGAGACGGAACTGCGACACCGTTTCGTCTGATATATATTTTTTTAAGATCAATACCTTATGTTATATCCCACGTACGCAAAAAGTTTGTTTATTGAACAGCCTTCGCGAAGCAGATGGCTGGGTATGAACGAATTGAAATTGATAATGCACATGTGTCGGCGCTCCCGGCACCGGCGTTAACCTTCTAGTCGCGGTAGGAACGCCCCTCACGGGGCGCCCCCCGCACAGATCCGTACGTGCGGAATTCCCGCATACGGCTCCTGCCTCGGGTGATAACGGCGAAAACGCGTGTCAGGCCAGGGGTGGGTG
>JBPCXK010000378.1:0-6666 GCA_051008635.1 Gammaproteobacteria bacterium | reverse complement strand
CACTCAGTGTAAGCGTACCAGGCTTGCCGAAAGTGAAGTGGATCGTGCGTACGTTCGCCCAGGCGCATGCCAGGGAGTTATTCGAGCGCGCTATGGAGTTCGAGGATCCTGTCGAAATCAGGACGCTGCTGAATGATGCCCTGGTTGAAGCCGGCCTGGGTGGGCTCGTGCGGGCGGGGAAACATTAGTACCTTACCAGTGAAATCTTGTACAAAATACCAGAATTTTCAGCCGGCGGTCGCGCAGAAGCAAGGCGGACTTTTCCACGCCTTGTCCACGGCCGTGCGCCTCACACGCCGGCGTTGCGGTGGGCAAGGGGTGGAAAAGTCCGCCGTTGAAGAGGCACATCTTTGGTTCCGGCGACTGGACGGCCAACAGGATCAGAATGGCCGCACAATCACAAGTACTACAATCCCGGCGAGCAATAGCACCGGCGCTTCGTTGAACCAGCGGTACCAGACGTGTGAGTGTTCGTTGCGATCATGCTTGAAATCGATCACAAGCTTGCCGCACCAGACATGATAGACAACCAGCACCAGCGCCATTACGAGCTTCACGTGCATCCAGCCCGTCCCCTGATACGCCGGCCAGAAGACGGCCAGTAGCCACAGGCCGAGCACTATCGTCAGCGCCGCGCCCGGCGTCATGATACCCCAGAACAATCTGCGTTCCATGATCTTGAAGCGGTCGATGCTCGGCGCATCTTCCGCGATCGCGTGATAAACGAACAACCGCGGCAGGTAGAACAGGCCCGCGAACCAGGTCACCATAGAGATTATGTGAAACGCCTTAACCCAGAGCATGTTTTCATGTTTGTGCTCGTTACGGCTATGATTGTAAGCTCAATCTGCTGATCAAGGAAAATTGCCGATGGTGCAGACCCGATTCGAAAACATCAAGGCCTGTGTGTTCGACGCCTACGGGACGCTGTTCGATGTTCATTCTGCGGTCGGCAAACACCGCGCACGTCTTGGCGAAAAGGCCGATGCGGTGTCAGCGACGTGGCGCGACAAGCAACTTCAATACACCTGGCTGCGCAGCCTGATGGGCGCGCATACGGACTTTTGGCGAGTCACGCAGGACGCGCTCGACTACGCGCTCGATGCCTTCGATGTCGATGATGCGTCGCTGCGCAAGGATCTGGTCGACGCCTATCTCAAGCTCGATTGTTACCCGGAGGTCTCCGAAACGCTGCAACGCCTGAAAGACGCCGGGCTGAAGACCGCGATCCTATCCAACGGCTCACCGATGATGCTGAAAGCCGCGACCCGCAATACGGGTATCGATGGCCTGCTCGACGGCGTACTGTCCGTAGAAGACGTCGGGATCTTCAAGCCGGCCCCGAGAGTTTATCAACTGGCGCCCGACCACCTTGACGTTGAGCCCGACGAAATCAGCTTCCAGTCCTCCAACGCCTGGGACGCAGTGGCGGCGGCGCACTTTGGTTTTCGCGTGGCGTGGGTCAACCGCTTCGGGCAACGGCGCGAGCGGCTGCCGGCCGAGCCTGACGCTGAGCTGAAGACGCTAGCGGAGTTGCCGCTGATAGTTGCCTAAGTTCTGCCTATCGATCTCTGTCGGGCAGAAGCTCCGCCAGCGCGTAAAGCGTTTTCTGCGGGAATCGGTCGAGCGGATAGTATTGCGTGATCACCGACAGTGCTTGATCGTACGACTCGATGTTCAGAAAGCGCAGAAGATATCGTACATCGTTCTCATCGTGAAACTCCACGCCAATCCGCATGGCCAGGCACTTCGTGGCTAGCAGGTACGCCGGCTGGGCGACGTATACTTTGAGATTCGACAGATCGATAAAGTTATCGAACGTGCCGTGCTCGCTTAGAAAGCCTTTTACAGCGTCGTTCAGCCAGTGCTCATCGAACCCCGCCTCTTTCGCAACTTTGACCGCAGCTTTCCTTATGCGCTGGGCAGGCTCAAACAGCGCATCGACGCCCACCGTGGAGAACCTCGCGTTGTAAACCAGGCACATGACCGCGCCGCCTACGAGGTAAACCTCTCCAGTGACTGACTCCCGTTCGAGCTCGTTGTTGAGCAGCTTGAACAGATTTTTGATGTCATCGTTTGACAGTGATGGCACGGGCTAGCCCGCAATTCTCACCACGGGGCGAGATGATCGCGCAGAGATTTGATTTCACAACGCATTTTCAGAAGGAGCGGAATACAGGTCGTATTTCCGACTGAAGAAAATGCGTTGTGGAATCAAAGATCAAGCGAGGGCTCGTCATCGTGGTGAGAAATGCGGGCTAGACTCTGTCGCCGACGGTAGAGTCTATAAAGATGTTTCGGCGGCGAAAGGCCAGCGGTGACGACAGCAGCAAATATAGTCGCAGACTCGATAACGTCGAGCCGAACATCGGTGCCTCTAGAGGACGAATGGTCCGGGTCCAGTCCGGTGCCCTAACTTTCTTTTGATGAGCAGTATGCTCCACCATGGCCGCAAGGTAGTTTGCGTCTTCATTGCCTAGATGCACATGAGTAACTCCGCTCAGTACCGTAGTAAACTCATTTCGTTTTACACCGAGGAGAAAGTCGCCAATTGCCGCGAATGCGTAGGCTTTGTCGTCGCGACTCCTTAGCTTGTCGACCAGCGCGCGGAATTCATCGCCCTTGCTCGGGACAACTCGCCTCAGCACATAGCTCGAAACGTCCAGCCCTTCTCGGCGTGCGGCACGAACGATAGCCGCCTTGTCATGCGGTGTCAGGCGCAGCTGGAGCTGAGAGGTTTTGCGTTCAACTGCCATGTTCGGAGTTTATGCGGGGCGAGGTAGTTGTCAATACATCCGTAGTGACAACTACCTGCCGTGACTCCGTGGTTCAGTGATAATCCCCCATCCGCGGCTCTACCTCCTGCCCCTCGATCACCGGCGTATCTGTCGCCTGCTTGGCCAGCCATTGAAATCGCGCCGCGAGTAGCGCAACAGCAAGCACGCTCGCAATCAGCACGGCCTCGTAGAGCCCCCTGGCGCCGCGTTCCCACTTGATTGCGAGCAGCCAACCCAACGGCATCATAACGACAACGTAGGACACTGCGTGCGCCAGTGTCGACATCCAGGTGTCGCCGCGGCCGCGCAGTGCGCTCGATATCACGACCTGTCCGCCGTCGGCGACCATCACGAATGCGGTGAACGCAATGAGCGGCGCTGCTGTTGCAATGAGTTTGATGTCTGTGGTGTACATCGACGCCAGCAACCGGGGGAAGAAAAACAGGAGTAGACCGATTGTCGCCATCAGCATCGTGCTGACGCCGAGCCCGGTCCAGCCCGCAAACACAAGCTCGCGGTGGTCATGCCGACCGTGCGCGATGCCAACCCGAATCGCCGTCGCGGTGCCCAGACCCAGCGCCGTCATGAAAATCAGCGCGAGCAAATTCATGCCCAGCGAGTAGGCGCTTAATGGGTAAGTGCCAAGCCAGCCCGCAAACAAGGTCAGGCTGGCGAAGGCGACCGATTCTACGCCCGAGCTGGCGCCCGCCGCAAAGCCGAGCCGGCGCTGCTGCGACCATTCCCGCCAACGCGCTATCGTTTTCTTGCGGATGCCGAATTCAGCGTGATCACGCATATTCCAGATGTAAGCAATGAGCCCCAGCGCAAGAACCCAGCGTCCGAAGGTCGTCGCCCAGGCCGACCCCACGGCGCCGAGTGCCGGAGATCCCCAGTGTCCATAGACCAATATCCAGTTGAGCAATATGTTGAGGAGATTTACCGCGACCATTGCAGTCATGCCGGGTAGCGGCCGCTTGATCGCCTCGAGGAAGAAATTGCTGGCTACAAACATCAGATTGGCGGGCAGGCCCAGCCCGAGAACAATCATCACCACGCCGCCACCCGCCGCCAGCTCCTGCGTCTGCCCGGTAAACAGGAAAAACATCTCGCCGGGCGTGCACAGCACGGCGCCGGTTACGCCGATTGCAAAACCATAAGGCAGCGACAAGCGCCACACGCTTCCGCATTCGGTGTAGCGTTGCTTGCCAAATGCATTGGCAGTCGCAACAAGCGTGCCGTACATCAGGCCGACCGTCGTGACAATGATCGTGACGACCGGCGCTACCCCCAGAGCAAGATACGCCAGCTCCTGGGTGCTGAAGCGCCCGACCATGATCGCATCGGCCAGCGCCATCGTCAGGATACCCGCGCGCGTGATCATCACGGGCCACGCCAACGTCAGGAGCTCTCTGACGTGACGGAGCAGGCGAGCGTTAAAGCGCTCCTGGGTCTTGATCGCCAGGGTATCGGGCACGCGGCTGACTTTGCGAAAAGGGCAGGCCGCGTACTATATCGGAAATGGATGCGCCCACCACCGCGTTCACCGCAAAAGTGATAATCTGCCTGGCAGTGGTTTCGGAATGTTCGTCGGATAAACGCACAGGGCCACAGGCACAAAGAGTCTATCAAAAGTTTGCTTTGCGGCTCTGCGCCTTAGCATCTCTGCGTCAATTTCTTTCTGTTAGTACTTCACCGCTGAAATCTTGTACAAAAATACCAAGAATTTCAGCCGGCGGTCGCGTACGCATACTGCGTTGGCCGTCATCTGCTTTTCGTCTTCAATCGGTTAGTCCAACCTGATCGTGATGGAAGACCTGAAGGAAGTCTGCCCACTTTCGTGTGGATTAATGTTGTCAATTTCAGTGACCGCAAATTGACGCAAACCCTATCCGGACGATTACAGCCCGGCATTCGCTTTCTCCTTCATCCTTTAGCCGCATACCCTTCAACTGAGACTGTTTCGCCCTGTGTTTGCAGATAGGCCGCATATGCTTCGGCGTTCTCCTTGATCCACTTGATCTCGGCATCGTGAAGCTGGCGGTTGTTGCAATCGACATGGAGAGCGGCCTGGATGGTGGTCTCCAGATCTTCGTGGGTGGCCAGCGCCGCCAGCGCCGAGCCGAACAGCACGGCGAATTCTGCTACCGTTTTACCGGCGCCAGAGGCCGTGAGATGCGGTGCCAGCGCTTCGGCTGTGGCTGCACCGTGTGAGGGTGCGGTCGGGATCGAGATCGAGGCGCAAGAGCAGGTAGTCCGAGTCCAGGAAATTGTTGAACTGGGTAAAAGCCGGATTGGTCTCGATCAGGTAGCGGTGATAGCCCGCGGGCGCGAGATGAACAGGCCGTTGTTGCCGGTGGGCAGGCGGGAATCACGGGATAATCAAGGAGTCTGACCCCTTGATTGTGATTGTGTTGATTGTGCGTGATACTCCATAAAACGCTACATTTGCAGTCTTAAATGTCTGGTCATCGTAGATTGCAGCCTCAGCGTAAAACGATCCACCTTTTAGTACTAGACGATCGAACGCCGACAAGAACAAACCCAAAGTAACAGCGGACTTGAGATCTCCTATAAAAAACGTAGCAAGGAGCCAGCCGGCGTAGATGAATATCGCACATCTCACGACGTTGAAGCCTATGTCCACAAGAAGTTCTGAAGTTGCGAGGGTGGCCAGTTCAAAAGTCAAAAAATTTAGTCCTAACAGGAGAAAACAGACCCTGAAGTCCCAAAGTTTGTATCGATCTCTCATTGTTCTACTCGACAGACACCACCTGATTCTGAGCTGTCATCATCATTACAAGGCTCCCAAGAGCAATGCTCCCTAATACAGCCTGCTCCTCCAACAGCATCGTTTGCACAAGCGATGCACGCTAGTTTATCCCTTCCTTTGGTGAGCGCACAGTTCCGACAAGACAAAGGTCAGGGAAAGGGAAAGGGGTCAGTTGTTGAATTAACCTACCTCACTACTAAACCGCTGCTTGTTGCACACCAACAACCCCACTTTTCCCTCCCGATCCCGACGCCGGAAGATAACCCGCGTCCACAAAATAATTTTGCGCAAAGAACCACTGCGACGGGCATCAGGGCATGTCAAGCGGTTTCCCATTGCCATTCACCCTTACTTATCCCATGTATAATATGTTTTGTGCGCTGTATCGACGAGGAGCCATGTCAGAAATACACGTTTCGATCACCGTGACCAATCTGCTCGGCGACCATAACACTAAACTCGAATTAGACGAGGCGCGGGTCGATACCGGTGCCAGCGACATGCTGACGCTGACCGAAGAGGACTATAAGGCGCTCGGCGCTGTAACCGGCCCGCGTTGGATTCGCGCAGTCCATTTAGCCGACGGCACCGTGCTTGCCGACGGCGCCTTCATGGAAGGGCCGTATTTGATCCACGTCGAGGATTTCGAGCCGTTTGGCGGCGACATCATGTTTATCCGCGCTCCGGGGCCAGAGTTTGAGCCGCTACTGGGCCATGTCTCAATGGAGCAAGCGGGGCTAATGGTGGATATGAAACACGGCACGTTGCGGCCGATCGAAGCGGTTAACCTGCGCGGCTACCGGCGCCGCTCATGAAAAAAACATTTCCCTTCTAACAGTAATTCCATTGCATGGTGGAAGCTCACGCTTTCGGGTTTCATCACCCAGTCGATGACACTGCCACCGCTCTGGCACGCGCCCAGGCAATGCCACAGGTTGTTCTTGGGACTGATGACCAGACTGGGCTCATGGTCGTCGTGGAACGGACACAACCCGATCAGGTCGGCGCCGTGGCCCTTCAGGGTTATCCCCATCCCCTCGGCTACACGCTGGAGGGCGATGTCCTGTTTCAAGCGTTCGAGTTGGTCGTCAGGAATGCGGGCTATTATCCGAGTTCCTC
>JBPCXK010000377.1:0-3191 GCA_051008635.1 Gammaproteobacteria bacterium | reverse complement strand
GAGGAATACAGGTCGTATTTCCGACTGAAAAAAATGCGTTGTGGAATCAAAGATCAAGCGAGGGCTCGTCATCGTGGTGAGAAATGCGGGCTAGGGTTCGCGCAAGAATAAGTTTGCATTTGTCGGCGTCCAGGCGCCCGTGCGGCAAGGCGCAGGAGGGCGAATAGCGGGCCTATTTAACCGCAGAGGCAACACCACCGCACGGGATGGGTAGGCGGCGAGAAATGTGAAGTTATTCTTGCGCGAGCCCCTGGTTCTGCAAAACTTACCTCGGCGGCTATAATCGCGCCCCTGTCCGGGCCAATGTGGCGCAACCACCAGATATGCGGCAGTTCCTAACAGCGTTGGTTCTCGCAACAGCGTTGCTGTCGTCAGCACATGGGGACGACGGATGGCCCATGCGCCTTGGCACGAACGTGTGGCCCGGCTACGAACCGCTATACCTGGCTAGGGGCCTCGGTTATCTGGATCCGGATGTGATTGCGCTGGTCGAGTATGGCTCTGCCAGTGAGGTAATCCGGGCGTTTCGTAACAAGTCGATAGAGGCGGCAGCGCTGACTCTCGACGAAGTGCTGCTGCTATTGCAACATGAGATACCCGTGCAGGTCATACTCGTCACCGACGTCTCCAATGGCGGCGACGTGTTGCTGGCCGCTCCCGGGATAACCGGCTTCTCGCAACTCAGAGGCAGGCGTGTCGGCGTCGAGGCCAGCGCGCTCGGCGCGTATGTCATTTCACGCGCACTGGAAAAGAACGAACTAAGTCTGGAAGACATCACCGTAGTTCCGCTGGAAGTAGCTGAGCACGAATCGGCGTACAAGAACCGACGCATCGATGCAATCGTCACTTTTGAGCCGGCGCGAACCCGTTTACTTGCCATGGGCATGAATGAGCTCTTCAGCAGCAAGGAGATACCGGGCGAAATAGTCGACGTGTTGGTGGTCCGCCGCAATTATCTGGATGAATACCCCCAACGTGCAGAGCACGTCGCGCACGCCTGGTTTGCGGCTCTCGACTACCTGAATCGATATCCACGAGACGCGGCGCAGCGTATGAGCACGAGACTGCGCATGAGCACAGACGAAGTGCTGATGAGTTACCGCGGGCTACGACTTCCGGATCGACAGCGAAATCTCGCGCTATTGGGCGGCCCGTCACCCGGCGGCCTCATCCCCGTCACAGCACGATTACAAGACGTGATGCTGAGCAAGCAGTTGCTGCGAACAGAACTCCCGATAGACGCTCTGTTTACCGGCGCGTATGTTCGGCCGCACAATCAGTGAGTACACTGATCCGGATTCCTCTGCGATATCTTCTGCCGCTGTTGATTGCGGTCTTTTCGCTCGTCGTCCTGTTCCTGTCCCACCAGAACACCAAAGGACTATTGCTCCAGCAGGTAGAGGATCAGGCGCAAACCCAATTGCGCACGCTGATGTCCTCGGTTCAAGGCCCGCTCGAGCATATGCTCCGAAACGATGACATAGATGCGGCCAAAAGCCTGATCGCCACGTTTGGCTCGATGCGCGGACACCAGGCCATGTTTTTGGCGGACCCGCAGGGAACGATACTTGCCGCCACACGACTGGCCTCAATCGACTCGCCGTGGACACAGTTTTACGAGGGTCTCGACCAGCAATTGATCTCGCGCGTCAACGAGACAGGCGGAATCGAATTACGGATCTCGCCCGACGGCGGATTCCTCTCAGCTTATGCTCCTGTTTGCGGGCCTGTCGCCGCAGACCAGCTTCGTGCGGCGCAGTGTGGTCTGCTGTTCTGCCGCCACGGGCTGCAAACGCGCAAGCACGTTGTGATCGACACTTTGCGCGCACAGACTGCACTGAACGCCGCGGGAATATCCTTTCTCGCGCTGCTGCTGGGTCTCGTCATTCACGGCGCGCTAACCGCTCGTCTTCAACGCCTCGTTATCGCCGCGCAAAGATTTATTGCCGGTGAGCGGCACGTTCGTACGCAAACCAGGGGCAGCGATGAAATCGCTCAGGCCGGCAAAGCGGTGGATCGGTTGTTGGATACCGTGGTTGACGACCAGGAGAAGTTGCACGCCAGTGAGCAGCGATTACGGTCGATGGTCGAGACCATGCCCGCCGGGGCGGTATACAGAGAAGGCGATACCATAACGCTGAACCGGACCGCCGAGGAGATCATCGGATACCAACGCAGCGAGCTGAAGACGCTTGATGAATGGTTTACTGCGCTTTACGGTTCCGAGGCCACAACGGTGCGGAAATACTATGAACAAGACCGTGGCACCGGTTTTCCAAACGCGCGGACGCTGTCTTTGACCAGAAAAGACGGCGAGCAACGCCAGGTGGAATTCGCTGCAGCCCGTAGCGCGAACGGCGAAATCTGGCTGCTGCATGATATCACCGAGCGGGCGCAGGCCGAGGCCGCACGCAGGTTGTCGGAAGCGCATGTGAAGTCCATTCTCGACACGGCGGTCGATGGCATCATCAACATCGACACGACGGGCCGTATTCAGACTGTCAACGCCGCTGCGTTGGCCACTTTTGGTTACAAGTCGGAAGAGCTCATCGGTGAGAACGTCAAAATGCTCATGCCCGAACCGTTTCACCATGAGCACGATGGCTACATCGGCAACTACCTGCGCACAGGCGAAAAGAAAATCATCGGCATTGGCCGGGAAGTGGAAGGTTTGCGCAAGGATGGCTCGATTTTCCCACTGGAGCTGTCCGTCAGCGAGATCAAGAGTGACCGCGAACACAGCTTTACCGGCATCGTCAGAGACATCAGTGAACGGCGATACGCCGAAGAAAAATTACGGCTTCGCGAAGAAGAGCTTCGCCTCACGTTCGAGAATGCCCCAATGGGGATCGCTATGCTTGGACCAGGCGGAGAACTTCTATCAGCCAATCGGTCCTTTTGCGTGATGGTAGATCATACGGAAAACGAACTGCTGGAAATGACTATTCGAGATGTGACTCATCCGGATGATCGGTCCGAGAGCGAGAAGCTGTTTCGCCAGGCGATGAACGGCGAAACAGCCGCGTATACCCTGGAAAAACGCCATCTCAAAAAGGACGGCTCGGTGATTCACGGTATCCTCCGTTGCGCGGTCGTCCACGATGCCAGCGGAGCCCCATTCCGCCTCGTCGCCCAGTTGGAGGATAGAACCGAACAGGTCAAGGCAGCAGAGGAAGCCCGTGTGCAGCGCG
>JBPCXK010000376.1:0-2965 GCA_051008635.1 Gammaproteobacteria bacterium | reverse complement strand
GGCGCACCAGAACGTCGATGATGGCCGGATTAGTCGTCGCGCCCAGATTCGGCGAACGGTCGAATGCGACGTTCGGCTTGATCAACACGATATCGCCCGGCTTACCGATTTTCGCGTCACGCCGGTGACCGATGCGGTGCAGGTCGGCATAGGTCGGGGCGGTACGCCGCGCGAGATGCTATTGAAGGCGCTCGATGCCATCGGGGGGCAATCTGGGCCGCGTCTGCGGCTTGCCGCTGGTGGCGAGTGGCGATGTACACATGCACCGTCGGGGACGGCGCGCCTTGCAGGACACGCTCACGGCGATTCGCCTCAAACAACCGCTCGACAAGCTGGGTCATGCCTTATACCCCAGCGGGGAGCGCTATCTGCGTTCACTGAAAATACTGGAAGAGATTTATCCGCCAGAGCTGCTCGCCGAGAGCGTACGCATTGCGCGACGTTGCGAGTTTTCGCTGGGCGAGTTGCGTTATGAATATCCCGAGGAGCTCGTGCCTACGGATCACACGCCCACTTCCTGGTTGCGGCTGTTAACAGAGGCGGGCGAACAATGGCGCTGGCCCGAGGGCACGCCACCCGAAGCAAAGGCGACGATCGAAAAAGAATTACAGCTCATCAGCGAGCTGCGTTATGAGGCTTTTTTTCTTACGATTCATGATGTCGTGCAGTTCGCCCGTTCGCGAGACATTTATTGTCAAGGCCGCGGCTCGGCAGCCAATTCGGTGGTGTGTTATTGCCTCGGTATTACGGAAGTCGACCCCGGGCACACGGGTTTGCTGTTCGAGCGTTTTATTTCCCGCGAACGCAACGAGCCTCCCGACATCGATGTCGATTTCGAGCACCAGCGCCGCGAGGAGGTTATTCAATATATATATGATAAGTACACGCGCGAACGCGCGGGGTTGGCGGCGACAGTCATTACTTACAAGGCGCGTAGCGCCATCCGCGATGTCGGTAAGGCGCTGGGTTTCAGCCTGCAGCAGGTCGACTGGCTGGCCAAGTCGGTACAATGGTTCGATGATCCCAAACATTTGACGGAGCGTCTGCGCGAAGGTGGTTTCTCGGCGGATAACCCGCAGGTGCAGCGATTGCTGATACTGGTCCGTCAACTCATCGGATTCCCCCGCCATCTTTCCCAGCACGTTGGCGGGTTTGTGATTTCGCGCGGACCGCTGGCGCAACTCGTGCCCATCGAAAATGCAGCCATGCCGGAGCGCACGGTTATTCAATGGGAGAAAGACGATCTCGAGGCGCTGGGTTTGCTCAAGGTGGACGTGCTCGGCCTCGGTATGCTCACTGCGATTCGTAAGGCTTTTGAGCTCATTGAGCGTTTGCGCGGGCGAAAATACGAAATGAAAGATGTCATGGCGACGGAGCCTGATGAATACGTTTATAAGATGATCCAGCGGGCGGATACCGTCGGCGTATTCCAAATCGAATCGCGGGCGCAGATGTCGATGCTGCCGCGATTGAAGCCGGAGAACTACTACGACTTGGTGATCGAGATTGCCATCGTGCGACCCGGGCCGATTCAGGGCGACATGGTGCATCCTTATCTGCGGCGGCGATGGGGCAAGGAAAAAGTCGATTATCCGAACGATGCGGTCAAGGCGGTGTTGAAACGCACGCTCGGCGTACCGATTTTTCAGGAACAAGTCATGCAGATCGCGATGGTGGCCGCGGGATTCACGGCCGGCGAAGCGGATGAGCTCCGGCGCAGCATGGCGGCCTGGAAACGCAAGGGCGGCCTCGAGCCCTACGAGCAAAGACTTCTAGCTGGCATGATCGCGCGCGGTTACGACGAGGAATTCGCCCACCGTATTTTCAGGCAGATTCTCGGTTTCGGCGAATATGGTTTTCCGGAATCGCACTCGGCGAGCTTTGCGTTGCTGGCGTATGTGTCGTGCTGGCTGAAATATTATGAACCCGCTGTTTTCACCTGTGGCTTGCTGAACAGCCAGCCAATGGGTTTTTATCGCCCGCCGCAGTTGATACAAGATCTGCGCAGGCACGGTGTCGAAGTGCGTCCGGTGGATGTGCGTTATAGCGATTGGGATTTCACGTTGGAGCCGACGGAGCAGATGTTAAATGGGTTCCCTCATCCGCAATCGGAGAAGGTGGGTGAGGGGATCATAAGTGAACAGCCTGCATTGCGGTTGGGTCTGCGCCTGGTAAAAGGCTTTTCGGAATCCAGCGCAGAAAGTCTGGTGACAGCCCGCGCCCGGAGTATCTTTAAGGATGTAACCGATCTCGCCCAACGCGCCGTGCTCGGTCACAAGGAGCTTCAGGCCCTAGCGGCGGCCGATGCGCTGGCCGGTCTCAGCGGTCATCATCGTCACCGCGCTTACTGGGAGGTATTGGGCGTAGAGCGGCCCCTGCCATTGTGGGGGCGGCCACGTTTCACCGAAGGTGAACCGATGTATTTCACCGAAGGTGAACCGTTGTTGCCGCGGCCAACCGAGGGTCAAGAGGTGCTGGCGGACTACGCCAGTGTTGGCTTGACGCTGCGGCGTCATCCGCTGGCCTTGTTGCGATCGAGGTTCTCGAAGCTGGGCACGCGTGTTTCCGAGGAATTATGGGAAATGAATAACGGCGCTCAAGCCAGCGTAGCCGGCCTGGTCATTGGCCGCCAGCGGCCGGAGAATGCTAAGAGCGTCATGTTCATCACGCTTGAAGACGAGAAAGGATTTACGAATCTCATCGTATGGCCGCACCGCTTTGCCATTCACCGGCACGCATTGCTGCAGGCCAGGCTAATGAAAGTCACCGGCATCGTGCAACGCCAGGATGGTGTTTTACATATAGTGGTCGGCCGGGCTGAAGACTACACGGCTTGGCTCGGAGAACTGCCGACGCGGTCGCGGGATTTTCATTGAGTTGGAGTTGGGATCTATGTTCTATGTGAGTTCTACATAACCTCTGTGAGCACGTAGCGCATGATCGACGACATGACGCTGCGTAAGCT
>JBPCXK010000375.1:0-2651 GCA_051008635.1 Gammaproteobacteria bacterium | reverse complement strand
CGACGGTAGCACGGATCGCGAGGATCCCCGAGTGGTAGTAGGTGCCGTCCCCCAGTTGCTGGAAGACGTGCTTCGTCTTGATGAAGGGTTGCTGACCGATCGTCCAGACCCCTTCGCCACCCATCTGCCCGGCGTAGCCGACATCTCGTTCCATCCAATAGGCCATGAAATGACAACCGACGCCGCCATAGGCGCGACTGCCTTCCGGCAGTTTCGTGGAAGTGTTGTGTGGGCAGCCGGAACAGAAATAGGGCAGTCGTGTCATTGCCGCGGCGTCGCGGGCTTTTGCAGCTTCGGCTTGCTGATCGAGAAAACCGATTCGCGCCCGTGTGCGTTCGGTGTCGTGAAAGTAGGCGATACGCCTGGCGATAACTTTCGCGATCTCGTCGGCACCAAGGGTGCCTACCGGGTCGACAAGTAAGCGGCCGGTTTCGTCGTGGCGGCCGACGATTCGGGGTTGTTCGTCGCGATTCAGAAAGTAGCAGGCTTTGCGCATGCCATTCTCAATCTGCTCACGTTTGTCTTCAATCACGAGGACTTCGTCGAGGCCGCGTGCAAAATTCCGGTAAGTCTCTTCGTCCACCGGGAAGGGCATCGCCACTTTCAGAATTGAGATGCCCAGCGATGCGGCCATCGCCTCGTCGATACCGAGGTCCGTGAGTGCTTGTTGCACGTCGCGCCAGGTTTTGCCCATGGCCGCAACGCCGAAGCGTGCTCGCGGACTCATATGCGAAACGTAGTTGAGCTCATTCGCGCGAGCGAACGCCAGGGCGGCCGGCAGCCGATAGTTTCGTATACGTGATTCCTGCAACGTAAAGTAGTCGCCGGCGCGGGAATTGACGCCGTCTGGCGGCATGTCGAAATCTGGTATACGAATCTGAACATGGTCGTAACCGGCATTGACCGAGGCGGCGGTTTCGATCGTTTCGGGAAGCAGCTTGTAGCCGATCCAGTTGCCGCTAAAGCGTGACATGGCGATACCCATGAGCCCGAGATCCAGGACTTCCTGGATGTCGGCTGGATACAGCACCGGCATGAGTAGATCTTCGAACAGCAGTTCTGAATGCCAGGCGGATACTGTGGACGTCATGTTTGGATCGTCGCCCGACAACATCAACACACCGCCATGTTTCGAAGTCCCGGTACAATGGGCCTGACGGATCGCATCGATGCTGCGGTCCACGCCTGGTCCTTTGCCATACCACATGCCATAGACGCCGTCGTATTCATGATCGTTGTAGTACTCGATCATCTGACTGCCCCAGACAGCGGTCGCGGCCAGGTCCTCATTTAGGCCGGGCCAGAACTTGACGTGATGAGCGTCGAGCTCCTTCTTTGCCCGCCATAGCTGCTGGTCGACGACTGTCATTGGGGAGCCGCGGTAACCGGAGATAAACCCGGCCGTGTTCAAGCCCGCGGCAAGGTCACGGCGGCGCTGCACGAGTAGTAAGCGCACGAGGGCTTGTGTGCCGGTCAAGTAGATTCGGCCGGATTCCAACTCGTACTTGTCGTTGAGAGTAACGGCTGACATCGTCGGATTATCTAACGACCGGCGCCGAAGGGCCGGTCATATAGGGCAATTTTTCATTCGGTTGCAAGTGAGTGATTTCGACTCAAGTAGCCTTCACGCATCCACAGGAACAGCGGCAAACCGAAAGACAGGCCGATAAAGGTCGCCCCCAGGATCGGTAGCCAAAGTCGGTTCATTGCCAGGCGTCGCCCCTCAACGATGATGAACACGACCAGCACAACATAAGTGATGATGAGGTCGAGCCAAGCGGCGGCGCTTACACCGTTCTCCATCGCATCGTGCAAGAACAGAAGCACGTGAAACGGATTGTCCTGTAGCCAGTGGGTAAAGGGCCACCACGGCAAGACGCCGATAACACACATCAACGCGTAAAATCGTCTCATGTTAATTAATTCTCCACGAACGGCCGCTTTAATCTGGCAGCGCAAATGCGACCAGGGAATCACTAAGCTCCGTACCTGCCACGGCATTGCCTCCCGCCGCTACGACCACGTATTGCTTGCCGCGAAATACATATGACATGGGCGTGGCATTGGCCGGCGCTCTGAGCTTCTCTGACTTCCACAGTATCTCGCCACTGTCGATGTCCATCGCTCGAAAGTAATGGTCCATAGAGGCTCCATTGAAGATAAGTCCGCCTGCCGTTGCGATCGGTCCGCCGATAAGAGGCGAACCCCAGCGCTCCGGCGTGTGTAAGCCGAGCCGGGGTACGCGCCCGAAGGGCACTTGCCAGACAAATTCGCCAGTGTTCATGTCGATCGCGGTTACTGTGCCCCAGGGAGGCGGTGTGCACGGCGCACCAAAAGGAGAAAGAATGGGGCTGGATTTGTATTCGCAAGGCGTTCCTTCCAACGGTCCACCCACATCGAATTGACTGTGATCCCGGATATCCATTTCGACCTCGTCTCGGGGGAAGAGCCGGCTTACGTTGGCGATCTGGGTTGCATTGACGATCATCCAGTTTCGCGCCGGGTCATATGCCGCGTTGCCCCAGTTAACGCCGCCGTAACCATTCGGCAACGTCACAGTCCCTTGCAAGCTTGGCGGCGTATACAACCCGTCGCTGCGCATCGACTCTATCGATTTCGCGCATTGGCCCTTGTCCCAGAAGGTCAGACCC
>JBPCXK010000374.1:0-2522 GCA_051008635.1 Gammaproteobacteria bacterium | reverse complement strand
TATTGTGATCCGCGAAGTCATCGTCACCACGCGTTGCCACAACAACGACGCCCACATCGCTCCCATGGGTGTACACGAGCGCGGCGAAGACCTGGTGATCGCGCCGTTCAAACCTTCGACGACACTGGAGAACCTGTTGCGTGAAAATTGCGCTACCGTCAACTACACCGACGACGTGCGTGTCTTTGCCGGTTGTCTCACTGGGCGGCGCGACTGGCCGGTCCGTACAACGGATGTTATCGACGGCTTGCGATTGAGTGACTGTCTCGCGCACGCGGAGCTGCGGGTCAAAGCACACGAGGACGACGCATTGCGCCCGCGATTCATATGTGAAGTCGTCCACGAGACCCAACACGCACCGTTTCATGGTTTCAATCGCGCACAGGCCGCGGTCGTTGAAGCGGCCATCCTCGTCAGCCGTTTGCAGATGCTGCCGCAAGACAAGATCGAACGAGAGATCGAGTACCTGACCAGTGCTGTCGACAAAACCGCCGGCGCCCGGGAGCGCGAGGCCTGGGAATGGTTGATACGCACGATCGCTGAACACAGTGACCGTGAGCAACGACAAAGCGGATGACAGGGTTTCTTGCCAGCGTCTCAAACCTGCACGAAGCGGAAATAGTGCTCGCCGCCGGCGCCGATATTGTCGACCTCAAAGATCCTGCAAACGGCGCGCTGGGCGCGCTGTCGCCACAGACCATTGCACATATCGTGCGCTCGTTGGGAGGTCGCGTCACAATCAGCGCCACTACGGGGGACCTGCCTGCGGAACCGGCCGTGTTGTCGCACGCAGTCGAGGCAACAGCCGCAACGGGGGTCGATATCGTGAAAGTCGGCCTGTTTGGCCGCGACCATCATGCGCGATGCATTGCGGCCATGAGTGAACACGCTGGCCGCGGTGTCCGGCTGGTCGCGGTAATGTTTGCCGATCAGCAACCGGATCTGGCATTGATCGATGAGCTGTCGAGCGCCGGTTTCGCCGGCGTCATGCTGGACACGGCGGACAAGGCCGGAGGTGACCTTCGCAAGCAACTGAACGACGAAACGCTGCGGTCGTTTATCTCACGAGCGCACAAGCATGATCTACTCGCCGGACTGGCGGGCTCATTGCGAACACAGGACATTCCTCACCTGCTTGCGCTCGATCCCGACTATTTGGGGTTCCGCACGGCGTTGTGCAAGCTATCGCGCCGCAATGGCGGGATAGATCGCGAAGCAGCAGCGTTGGTGCGCGCGTGTATTCCTTCGACTGCTCAGGCGCGAGAATCCGTTACGACCTCCGTGAACGGTGATGCATCAAGCCCGGTCTTCCCAAACCGCGCATAGTCGTTGGGCCCTACGACGTCGATGCGGTAAGGCGCAGCGCGCGTCAGCACTGGAAAGTAATTGTCAACGATTCCCGTGCGCTGCAACTCATGCACGGAAATCGAACGACCCCGTAAGCCTGCTGATTTCACCAGTACCAACCGGGTGGCACCAAGCTTGTTTGCCAGCCACGCGGCGAGGGCATCTGAAGTCATGTCCCAGCTTGCCGGGATATCCTGCCGGTCGCTGGCCATTCGTACCGGCATCCAGACCGGTACCCTGCCGGCGCGCAATGCATTTTCGACTCCGGTTTGCGTATCCGCGGGCACGAACGCAGCGTTGAAGGCGCAGACCATCAACGCGTATTGCTCCATGGCGCGCAGCGCCATCTCATGCGCGGCTTCGTCATTGAAACCGAGCTCACGCTGCGTGTCGCGGACTGTATCGGCGAACGGCCCGCCGCCGGGCACGACGACAACTTTCGCAAGCTCGACGGCCGCGATGACGTCCAGCCAGCGACGTAAGCTCGGAGAACGCACGAGACTGCCGCCGATCTTTACGATCCAAAGCGGTTTCATTGTGCTACGTGCTAAGTGCCGGGCTGGTTCAGAATTGAGGATTAATTTGCTTCAAACACGGGGAGTCTTGTGATACGAATGGAACACCTTAGCGGCCAGCTCTTTCCCGTAAAAGCGTTCACAGAGCAATTTCCTGCGCTCCAATTCTGAAATGCCTGGCGGGAAGGAGGCCTGCACTATGCATCGAGCTGTATCGAACATTTCCGCACCGATCAAGAAACGTTCCTCGCCTGTCATTGCCATATAGCGATCATGCACGAACTTCCGAATCTCAGGCGAGGTATCTTTCATTCAACCACTTCTTTGAGCAATGCCGAAACGCCAATGTATTCCGCCCAGCGGTGAAGATAATCCCAATCAGGGTTTGTTGCCAGAAGATTACGAACATCGCGAAGCTGGAGTTCTGATTTCGAATCCGATGCCCATTCGAGCTTTGACAGAATCAGATCCTCTTTGGTGACGATCCATATTGGGATTCCTTGTAGCGTCACCTGCCGTCGCCTCTTGAATTCCTCGATTCGATACTCGCCGGTTTTGCGCACCATTATGTCGATTTTAACGACGCTGCTGATATGGATGATGTTGAACATTGTCCCGGCCGCCAGGGCGTTCCCGACTGCTTCCTCGGCGACGTAGTAT
>JBPCXK010000373.1:0-5282 GCA_051008635.1 Gammaproteobacteria bacterium | reverse complement strand
CCGGGATGCTGAGCTTTGGCTCCAATATCCTGCTATCCCATGCAGACGTGGCGCGCGGCCTCGCGGCCCTGAAGGCGCTCGAGTTTGCCGTGCATATCGACATGTTCATGACGCCGTCAGCCACGCTCGCCGACATCGTGCTCCCCGTTAATACGCCCTGGGAGCGCGAGGGGCTTTGCACTAACTTCAATGTTGGTCCAGAGGCAGCCTCATTCGTCCAGCTTCGCCCCCCCGCTATCGCCTCCCAGGGCGAATCAAAAAGCGACCTTTGGATCGCCTTCGAGCTCGCCAGGCGGCTTGGATTCGCTGATCGGTTCTGGGGCGGCGTGATCGACGACAGCTATCGTGCGCTGCTCGCCCCGTCCGGAGTCGACCTCGACGTGCTGCGCAACAAGCCGGCCGGTATCAGTGTGCCTGGTGAGACGCGCTACCGGAAGTATGCGCAAGGGCGGCGACCGGCTGGCTTCGCTACACCGTCTCGCCGGGTCGAGATCTTCTCCGAGATGCTACAGGACATCGGCCAGGCTCCTCTCCCCGAGTATGTCGAGCCCGCCATGGGGCCGCTCAGCCGCCCCGATCTCGCAGAGCGATTTCCGCTGGTGTTGACCTCGGCGAAATCGACCCACTATTGCCATAGTCAGCATCGGGGGCTCCCTTCGCTGCGCAGGCGCGAGCCCGACCCGGTTGTCGAGATTCATCCCGAAGCCGCGGCCATACGCGACATTGCTGACGGCGACCGGATTCGCCTCACAACCCCGCACGGCGAGATGCAAGCGCGGGCGCGTCTCAAGAAGAACCTCGATCCGCGCGTGGTGAGCGCGACTGCCGGTTGGTGGCAGAGCTGCTCCGCATTGGATCTGGCTGGCTTCGATGCGACGGCGCCCAGTGGCGCCAACCTCAACGGCGTGATCGGTAACGAGACGAAAGATCCAATCAGCGGCTCAGTGCCCCACCGTTCTTATCTTTGCGAAATCAGTTCGCTTGCAGAGGCATAACGCGAGCCAAGGGCTCGCGCAAGAACAAGTTTGCACTACGACAACCAAGGTGCCGCTCTGCGAGCGGCGCTCGTTTCATGGTGGGGTTCCTTCGTCACCCCACACTACAGAACTTCGTCATTCCCGCGAAGGCGCGCGAAGGTGGAAATCCACAGTCTCGCGGCGCATCCCACCATCAGTCGACTGGAACACGATCCTAGTCACTCATTGTTCTTATGAGCCGTTGGCGATAGTGACCCGCAATAATCGCCAGGATGAGCAAAATGCCGATCACGATCAGTTGTGTATAAGAGTCAATATGCATCGAATGCATACCGTTTTGGACCAGAATAATAAAGATTGCTCCAAAAACGACACTGGGAACGCGTCCGATACCGCCGAACAGACTTACTCCTCCGATCACACAGGCAGCGATGGATTGGAGAGGAAACGCCTGGCCCAGGTTCGCCTCGCCGCTCTCGAGGCGCGCTGTCATGAGCACGGCAGCGACCGCCGTAACGCCACCACACAACACATACGCTAAGAATAGATACAAGCGCGTTCTGACTCCTGAAAGGAGCGCAGCCTTCGGATTTCCGCCAATTGCGTAAATGTACCGCCCCATCTTTGTCCAGGACAAGATGACGTACATCAAGACGGCGAAAACAATGGCGAACAAGGTCGGTATAGCTACTCCACCCACCAAACCGTAGCCGAACACCTGCGAAAATTTCTCGGGCATTCCGTAAATGGGAACACCAGCGGTGATCTTCAAGGCAAGGCCAGACATGATTGACGCAGTTGCGAGGGTCATGATGAATGGTGGCACTCGAAATATCGAAATGCCGATACCATTGACAGCCCCAATCAGCGTGCCTGTTGCAAGCCCGGCCAGGCTGCCAACCAGGATCGACATCCAGATCGCATCTGGATAGGCGGACAAGTACGCCACCATTACCATCGCCGTGATGACCGAAGTAATAGCGAAGATCGCACCGACGGAAAGATCAAGCCCAGCGGTCAACAAAGCGACCATTTGCCCCAATGCCGCCAGGACGAGGTACGTCGCCTGGCGCCCGATGAGCATGAAGTTATAGGTCGTAAGAAATGTATCGGACGAGACGGTAAAGATGACGATGGCGATGAGCAGGAACCACGGCAATATGCCGCCGTGGACAAACACGAATACAGCGGTTTGTCGAAGTCGGAGCGCTGCCGAAGTCCTCGACTCTTTGGCAATCTCGGTCATGGATCGCTGATCGTCGCTATCGAATCGGAGATCAACGCACGCTGTCCCTTTTCTCGCCGCGTAACGTGCAGAACGGACGGAGTTCAACGATGTCGAGCAAGCGCGTTCCCCAACGCTGGGCAGCTCCTTTGGGATGCCCCAGGTTGAGAGAACGCTCAGTGGTCTACGTCAGACAAATGCGGCGCCTTTCTTCTCGTTTTTGTCAGGTTCACGAACGACCTGAAGGGTCGCACCTTGGCTCAGTCAACCTGAAACACCGGTTTCCAGTCTTTGGGCGCCAAGGTCGTGGACTTGTCGAAGGCCTCATACTCTTGTTTTTCAACCATGAAGAGTTTGGGACCGATATGTTCCGAGGTTCTTTCTTCATCACGAAACGCGGGCGCGCCACCAGAGGCGAACTTCTTGCCTTCCAGTATCCGCACGGCCTGATCGACCGCGATACGAGCAGAGACTACTGGCTGGTCGGTGGGCGCGGCCTCGACGAGCCCCCTCCCGATCATCAAGTCCATCCCTGGCGTGATGTACCAGGATACGAGCTGGAGGTCCTTGAAGCCACGGTCGCGTTTGACCTGCACGGCGCCTTCGATCGCCGGAGCATTTGCGATAATGTAGTCGAGCGCTGTATCTCCACCTGAAGAATGAGCCTGAATGACGTCTTCCACCAGCTTAAATTGAACTTCTTTACCGGTGTCGGCAAAGCCGCCGTGGATCAACTCGACATCGGAGTCGGCGAGCGCGCGTTTGCAACCTTTCTCCCCCGCCAGAACCCAGCCAGCGCCTGGAGGTCCCGGCAACCAGGCTGCCTTAACTTTACCGCTACCCTTGGCGTGCTTCTGCGCAACCCAATCGCAAGTGATAAAACCCATCGACAGATAGCTGGCTAAAGATTTCGCTTCGGTTTTGGTAGCGACTCCATTTATGTAGTCGATGACCGGGATGCCTTTATTACGAATCTCGTTTACCAGACCAACGGCGCCCTCGCGGGTGATCGCAGCCATGATTACGGCTTGCGCGCCGTCGGCAACGCAGCTCTCGACCTGGGAAATCTGCGTATCCGGGTTTGAGTAGCCGCCGGCCTCGACGAGATTGACTTTCACGCCAAGCCGCCTCGCCTCGTCGATGATCCCGTAGTTCTGTGCGAGCCACCAGGCGTCTTTCAGATGCGGAAAAGATACGCATAGTTTCCACTTTTTGGTCACGTCTTCCGGCTTGAGTGGAATGTATTGCAATGTCTTGCGGGCATCGCCTGAATTTTTCGGGTCGTTCCAGCACTCTTCATGGTCCGCGGTCGTGCAGGCGGGGTTCCAGGCTTCGACCGTCAGACCCTTGGCTGGATCGTAAGCGTGCGCAGCTTGAGCTGCCAGGCACATGAGGGCGCTCATTGCCAGCGCACCTGATGTGCTCGCTACGGTGGTTGGTTTCGCGCGTTTCATTTCAGTCCTCCCGAATATTTTCGACTGGTTTTATTCTCGCGGTGCGCGGCTCCCAGGCGGGTGGTGATCGCGTGTTCTGCCGCGTTCGCTACCGAGCTTGCCACGAGCGATTGCGCTTTGCAAATATTGCATTTGTAGACAGTTTGCTGCTTTGAGGAACGTGTGAGACGCTACGCTCAATGGGGGAGGCGACGCTATCACGACAGGACATGGAAAGGCGGCAACTTCTGCTGCAGCTCGAGAGGATCTCCATGCAGTTTCCCGGGACGCTCGCGCTCGACCAAGTCGATTTCGACGTTCGTGCTGGCGAGGTGCATGTCCTCTTCGGTGAGAACGGAGCCGGCAAGTCCACTCTGATTCAAGTCATCGCCGGTGTTCACCGACCGACCTCGGGCACGATCCTTTTTCAGGGCAAGGCGATCGTCATCCACTCGGTGCACCATGCACGCGAGCTGGGCGTCAGCGCAGTGTTTCAGGAGTTCTCACTCGTCCCACAGCTCACTGTAGAAGAGAATCTGTTTCTCGGTGCCGAGACGACGAAGGGTCTCTTTCTCAATAAAGCCAGCCTCGTCAGGCAAGCGAGTGAGACCCTGGAGCGGCTCGGTTTTCCGCTCATACCCAGCGATCGGGTCATGTATCTCTCACGGGCCGAACAGCAGATGGTCGAAATCGCCAAGGCCTTTCGCACAAAGCCCGCGCTCATGATCTTCGACGAGCCCACAGCGTCGCTCACGGACCAGGAGACCAATCGCTTGTTCAAACTGATCGAGCAGATCAAGAGCGAAGGCATAGGCGTCATCTACATCACACACCGGATGAACGAGATCAAAAGGATAGGCGATCGGATCACCGTACTGCGCGACGGCAAATATGTGGACACAGTTCCAGTGGAGGAAGCCTCGGATCAGAAACTCGTCGAGTTAATGACCGGTCGCGTCATCGAGCAGATCTTTCCGCACATCAAACGCCAGCCAGGAGAGATGTTGCTCGAAGTCGAGGGTTTGACCACCGCCAAAGATGAGGTCAGCTCCGTATCGATCAGCGTTCGCGCCGGGGAAGTTGTCGGCCTCGCCGGGCTGGTCGGTTCCGGGAAATCCCAGGTAGGTCGCGCTTGTTTTGGGCTCGAGGCTATCACCGCGGGCAAGATCACTTTCGCCGGCGATGTGATCTTCGATCGTGAGTCCCGCGTTGATAAGCTCAGTCCGCCCGGGATGCTCGACAGAGGTCTCTACTACCTGCCTTCGGACAGGCGGGCGGAGGGCCTCATAATGATGCAGAACGTGCGTGAGAACATCTCGCTCTCTTCCCTCAAATTGCCCACGTTTTCCGGCCCGCTGTTTCTCCGCCGGCTGAGCGAGCGCTCTGTGGTCCGGGACATTGCGCAAAAACTGGATCTGCAACCCTTGAATATCGAACGTGATCTCGAGCACTTCTCGGGCGGGAACCAGCAGAAGACGCTTGTCGGCAAGTCACTCGTCAGGGACGTCAAGCTTTTCGTCTTCGACGAGCCGACAGTGGGCGTCGACGTGGGCGCGCGCGTGTCCATCTACGAGTTCATACGCGACCTGTGCGAAGCCGGAGCGGGGGTCTTGCTTATCTCATCGGACTTGCCGGAAATCCTGCATC
>JBPCXK010000372.1:0-3591 GCA_051008635.1 Gammaproteobacteria bacterium | reverse complement strand
GGCGTAGACCAGTTGATGAATCGGCCGTAGGGTGCGCGAATTCGACCGCCGAGCTCGCCCGATTTCGGATCGGACTCGAGATGAGCTTTTGCATACACATCAATCACACCCGGTACGAAATACTCTTCTTTTGTGAGCTCTCTCTCAACCAGCGCGATAGGTGTACCATAGCGGTTTTTCTGCGCGTGGGCTTGTTCCGCTCTCGCTCTCGCTTTCTCTTCAGTTCTTGACCATTCGTGATAGCCGGTACCATACAAAATCAGCTTGGCAACTTTGTCGGGGTTCTGAATGGCGTATAGCGGCGCTTCCAATGCCGCACCGGCTGACCATCCCAACAGATGAACTTTGTCTACGCCTCGCAGATCAAGAATAAAGTCGACCACCCGCGCAACATCGGCAACCGTTACGTCCGATCCTATGGGTGCTTTACTCTCTGGAAATGCTTCGGGGCTGTCCATCACCGGTGGGCGAGTGGACAAACCATAGCCTTCCAGGTCCAGGGCAAAAGTGTCCCAGCCAAGTCTGGCGAAATGACGCATCAGCGAAACGTTTTTGTAATTCAGATCGAATGCGATATAACCCGGAAAGGTCGCGCCGTGGATCAGCAATAGCGCCTTGCCGTCGTTGGCAATACTGCGCTCACGTCCGGCAAGTATGACTTCCCGAACGTGAAGGATGACATTTGGATCGAGATTGTTCTCGGCGTAGAAGGGCTCAGTACTCGTGTGATTTATGAAATAGTCCGTGGTCCTGAGTCCGTCTACGCCGTTGGCCACGGCCGATTGAAGTCCCGCAAACAAAAACAGAGCAAGGACAGCTATCGAGAGTTGAATTGATTTTTGGAAGTAACAAATCTTGGGCATGGCCAATACCTCTTACTACTCTAGAAACTACACAATTTTCTAACAAGTAATCGGTCTTCGCGAAGTGGCAATTAAACAAGGTCGACCGCTGAACCTGAAGCTAATATTGGTTCCCCCAATTACTGTGTTCTCATAGTGGAGATTCTATCTTCGGCCGGTTGTTACCAGCTACTTGTTGGAGGCGGAACAATTGCGCCTACCTCCAACAAAGTTCTACGTGATTGGTCGCGATTAGTGGCTTTCATGGTCACCATCATCAATCATTGATGGCGCCTTACTTCTCTATCCAATACTCCTCCCTTGCCTCGGATGTATTCACATTGGCAACGGGATCGAAAGAAATGTTGCTCCAGGACATGCCCCGAACTCCAGTGTAGATGCCTGTTCCACCGGTATATCTGGCCGTTCCGACGTAGGTGCTCTTCTTTTTTCCATCCGCCATCACCGTTGTGTGACTGGTACCGGACCACTGGGAGAAGATCTTGTCACCGTTGTCGAAAGTGGTGACATCGTATCCCCATGCGCGGCCGTTGCGATCGATATAGTCGGAGTAACCACGCGACCAGCTCTCCTTTCGTTTTCTGCCTTCGCAATTAGGCGTATCGCTCGCGAAAGTAGCGTGCAACTCCAGAATGCGGATCTGATGTCCAGGAACATCTCCCACATCCATTACGTGTTGCTCCGTATACTTGGCCGTACGCCCGCTGTTATCCAACTCTCTCTTGCACTTATCGTTGGCCACGGCTGCGGAGTTGTTCGCAACCGCTAGTGTTGTTCCGAGAAACACTGCCAATACCCGTTCGCGACTTCTGAATGATTTACTGATCATGATCAGACTCCCGATGAGGTGCTCCCTGTGCGTAGATACCGCAACAACCTGTCAGTGGGATAAGCGCCGCTTGGGGCAGACGATCTCGCGCGACGAGTTGATTTATCTACGCGCTATTCGGGCAGCAATGAGACCTGATAGGTCGAGAATGACGCCGTCTGCATGCCGGTCGGGTCGTTCGTTCAAGGCTCTTTGACGAACGCGCCGGACTGTCATTTCTTCGCTCGGCAAAGTGATCGTCCGAGTGCTGACAACTATACGCTGCTGGGGCGTCTTCGCAAGATGTCTGCCACCTTCTTGTCCTCGTGGGGCTGACCGAGGGCTGTCGATACCGGAGCTTGGTGGTCGATCAGTTGTATATCTGTGTTGCTTGCGGGCAAGCGTCGATTTAGATCGAGTGGCCGTGGTTTCTGAGCCGGCGCTTACCTGGAAGCGATCGACGGGGCAGAGGTAGTGGAAGGCTCGCCAGTCACCCTGTCTGGCTGAAGACTCGATGGTGGCGCGATTCGTCTTATCTGGCACAGATACGATCGGTGAGCGGTGGAACCACTGATCGGGTCGACGGATTGATCATCGATGAGCAGGTTGAAATTCGCGCTGCCATTTCCGACCACCGGATAGCCCGGTAACCCCAGCGACTCACAGGCTTGCCACCACCCGTGCTGGGCGACGACGACATCGGGGTCGATGGAGCCTTTGAGTGCGGCTCGGGCCCGAATCTGCCCGGATGGCGTTTCCACACTCACCCAGTCGTCGTTTTCGATTCCGCGTGCGTTGGCTGCGTCTGGGTGAATGTCTATCCGGGGGTGGCGCAACAGCTTGCGCAGGCGTGGCAGGTTGCGGTGCTGGGAGTGGCAGAACTGGTGCGGCTTGGCGCTGGTGAGCACGAGCGGATACCTGGCGAGCAGATCCGGCCGGCTGATCGGGCCGACAGCGGGCTCAACGAAGTTCGGGAGCGGATCCTGGCCGTGCGCCGCAAACGTCTCCGACCAGATCTCAATCCGGCCACTCGGGGTATCGAACCCTTCGATCTCGTAAGCATCGTAGTTGGTCTGAAGATCGATGTGAATGCCCTCCGGTTGCGCTCGTAAGTCGTCGAGCTGAATGCCGGAGGGCGCCAGCCATTCTCGCAGGCCCTCGTCACGGTTTCCGTTCCAGAACAGGTGCCCGAGCCCCAGGCGCTGCGCGAGCTCGAATGCTATCCAGCCGTCGTCGCGGGACTCACCGCGTGAAGCGACGGCAGGTGGCCTGAGCTGTACGTGCCCGTTGGCGGCCTGGGTGACCTCGAAGCCGATGCGCAACGCTTCGCGCTCCCAGGGCGAGCTAACCGGTAGTAGAACGTCGGCGTATGCCGCGGTGGGATTGACGAACAAATCAGCATGCGCATGAAACTCGAGCCGCTCCAACGCCTCGGTGGCTCGCGTGACGCCGGCGTGAGAAACCAGTAGGTTCGTGCCGAAGGTCAGTAACGCTTTTACGGGATACGGACGAGACTCGAGAATCGCGCGATATAGATCGCCAGACGTGCACCATCCGTCTTTGGGCGGCCCCAGTGGACGCTCGGCCACACCGAGCGTTTTCTCACGTGTCTGAGGCGTTACGAGATCGAGACCGGATACATCGTTGGTGGGCACTTTGGTGAATTGCACGTTGCCGCCGCGCCCGGCGATGTTGCCCGTCAGGGCATAGAGCAGGGTGATGGCGCGAGCGGTCTGAGTGGCGTTGGTGTGTTGTCCAACACCCGACCAGGCGTAGAAGCTCACGGGCCTGGAGGTCCACAACAGTTTTGCCGTTTCTCGCAATTGCCCGGCCGGTACGCCGGTAATCTGCTCGACCCGTTGTGGGGTGTAAGACTTGCACAACTGCACGTAGTGATCGAAGACCGGCCTGCAGTCAACG
>JBPCXK010000371.1:0-2696 GCA_051008635.1 Gammaproteobacteria bacterium | reverse complement strand
GCGCGAGGCAGGCGAATAGCCGGCTATTTAACTGCCGAAGCAACGCCGCCACGCGCGATGGATAGGCCTAAGAAATGTGAAGTTATTCTGGCAGAGCCCTTAGTCGCTGCGCGCCTGTTCCCGTTGCGAATTCACGAGCGCGAGCCCGGCGAATATCAGCAACAACGCCGCCCATATCCACGCGCTGTGGCGTTCACCGAAAAACACCATGCCGAAGCAGATGCCGAACAGCGTCACGAGATAGGCGACCTGACTGAAAAATACCGGCCCCTCGAGGCGTAGCAACACATAAAAGAGTGAAAAAGCCAGCGCCGCCGCGGCAATGTGCAGATAGATAAAACCGTTCACCACGCTCAGTTCCGCCCAAAGCGGGTAAAGCGGTGGATCGAGCAATAATACGACGATCAACAAAAAAGTACCCGCGCCGAGCAGCAATCCGCACGCCAGGACACGTGAGTCGACGTCCGCAGGCCGGTGGCGGGTCGCGTATACAGAGCTGAGCGCGTAAAACGCCGGCGTCAGCAAGGCCAGCAACACAAACGGCGCCATCGAGCGATCCGGCAAACTTGCCGCCGGCAGCAGCATGAACAGCACTCCGACAAAACCGAGCCCAATGCCAGCGGCGCGACGCCAGGCGAATCGTTCGAGCGCGGCAAGCAGGGCAAACAAATAGGTGAAGAGCGGTGCGGTCGCGATGACTATCACCATGATGCCGGCAGGTATCTCGGTCAGCACGAACATCATCAACGTCGTCGGGATTGCGTTGGCGGTGATGCCGCAGAGAAAATAATATCGCAGCAGGCGACCGCTCAATGGCAAACCGTAGCCGCGCGCCGCGTTCACGATTAGCAACAGCAAGCCTGCCCCACCGGTCATCCAGCAACCGTAGCTCAGCGGTGACACGCCGTGCATCGCCACGAACTTGGCGATATTGGTGGTGCCGCCCCAGGTCAGACCCAGGATCAACAGGATAGCCAGCGGCAGGATTGTCGCGTGACTCGTGACAGTGCTTTGTCGGGCTACCACGCTTTGAATCAGGCCCCGGCCCAGCCCAGATCGGGCCGGCGGGTGTGCCAGTCAGTTGCCTCTTGAAACGCGCAACCGATGCGCAGGATCAGGTCTTCGTCAAAAGGTTTGCCGTAGATCATGAGCCCGATCGGTAAACCATCCTTCGTAAAACCGCACGGCACGCTAAGTCCACACAGGTTCAAGATGTTGCCAATCGCGGTGTTGCGCAGATACGCGAGATTGTTTTCGGAGTAGCTGTCGATGCTCGCGTTGACCTCGCTTACCGGCCGTGCTGGCAGCGGTGTGGTTGGCACCAGCAATGCATCCACGTCGCGCAGGGCCCGCCCGGTGTCGGCGCGCAGCCGCTCCCACGCGAGCGTTGTCTCCAAATAATCGGGCGCGCTGATATCGCGGCCCTTGATCATGCGATGGGAAACCACGGGATCGAGCGCATCGAAATGATCTTCCACCCATCGTTTGTTGGAGACGTAGGCCTCGGCTGCGATCACGAGCCCTCGGGGATTCAGACGCAGCGCTTCGTCGGCCTGCGGAAACTCCATATTGACGACTGCCGCGCCAAGTCCACTGAACACCTCGCCGCAGGCGCGCACAGCCTCGTCAATTTCCGGGTCAACATCATCGAAGAACGCTGTCTCCGCAAACGCCAGCCGCAAACCCCTCACGCCATCCTTGACACCGGACAACACATCTTGCGGCAAGTGATGTCGCGTCGAATCGTCCGCGGGGTCAGCGCCGTGAATGCAGGTATAAACGAGCGCCGCATCTACGACAGTACGTGTCAGAGGCCCAACCGAATCCAGACTCCAGCTCAGCGGATAAACACCTGCGCGGCTCACCTGCCCCACCGTGGTCTTGAGACCCGTGGTGCTGCACAGCGCCGCGGGAATACGCACCGAGCCGCCGGTGTCTGAGCCCAGCGCCATCGGCGCCATGCCGCTGCCAACGGCGACGCCGGAGCCACTGCTCGAACCGCCGGGCACGCGATGTTCTTCGCTCCACGGATTGTGCGGCGTGCCGTGGTCGTTGTTGATGCCGGCTCCTCCGTAAGCGAACTGCACAGTGTTGGTCTTACCGAGCAACACCATACCGGCCGCTGAGAGCTTGCGAACCACCGCCGAATCCTCGGTTGCGATGTTGTCATTCAACAGACTACAACCCGCCGTGGTCGGCAAACCAGCGACGTCGAACAAATCCTTGGCGGCAAAAGGAATACCGTGCAGCGGACCCAAATCCTGGCCCGCGCGCAAGGCCACTTCAGCGGCCTTGGCCACCGCACGCGCGCGCTCGGGCACAACGATCCGAAACGCGTTGAGCTTCGGATCGAGCGCCTCGATGCGCGCGAGATAATGATCCGTCAACTCGACGGAAGACAGATCGCCCGCGCGCAGCAGCCGCCCGAGCTCACTCAGCGTCAGTGGGGCGTCGCCAATGTTGTTTGTCGCCAATGCCCGGCCTTTGGGGTTCGCGTGGAAAAACCGCAGCATGATGACAGGTTTGCGGCGACGCGCAAAGTTCGCATATGCTGTTTGTAGTCAGCAGGTCAACAACCGCCTGCATCTTCTACCGAGGGTGTGTGGTCAGATCAGAAGGGATAACCTTTTGCTCTCCGCCGGCATCGAAGTTGGATGGATCAAGCCAACGCTGGAAGGCATCACGCAACGTCGGCC
>JBPCXK010000370.1:0-3517 GCA_051008635.1 Gammaproteobacteria bacterium | reverse complement strand
CAACGGCGGACTTTACCACCCCTTGCCCACCGCAACGCCGGCGTTTGAGGCGCGCGGCCGTGGACAAGGCGTGGAAAAGTCCGCCTCACCCCGGCGCGACCGCCGGTCGAGAAATTCTTGGTCTTTTTGTCCAACATTTCACCGGTAAGGTACTAAAACGGCACCCCCGGCGGCATCCGCCCGCGCATGCTCCGCATGAGCTTGCCCATCCCCCCCTTGGCGAATTTCTTCATCATCTTGCTCATCTGATTGTGCTGTTTGAGCAGGCGGTTGACGTCCTGAATCTGCGTGCCCGAGCCGGCGGCGATACGCCGTTTGCGTGAGCCTTTGACGAGCGCGGGCGTGCGCCGCTCCCCGGGCGTCATGGAATCGATGATCGCCAGCCAGCGCCTGACCTCCTTGTCGTTGGCTTCGTTGCTCAAGCCCGCCGCCATGCCGCCCGGCATCTTGTCGAGCAGACCCGCCATGCCACCCATGTCGAGCATCTGGGTCAACTGTCCGCGCAGGTCTTCGAGCGTGAAGCCTTTGCCCTTCTTGAGCTTCCTGGCGAGTTTGGTGGCCGCATCGGAATCTACCTTGCGCTGCGCCTCCTCGACCAGGCCGACGACATCGCCCATGCCCAGAATGCGCGAGGCGATACGCTCAGGATGGAACGCTTCCAGCGCGGTCGTCTTTTCGCCCACGCCGAGAAATTTGATCGGTTTGCCCGTGATTTGCCGCACCGACAGCGCCGCGCCGCCGCGCGCATCGCCGTCTGCCTTGGTCAATATCACGCCGGTCAGCGGGAGGGCCTGATCGAAGGCCTGCGCCGACACAGCGGCGTCCTGGCCGGTCATGCTGTCGACCACAAACAGTGTTTCGACAGGATCGACGGCGGCGTGAATCTCTTTGATCTCGGCCATCATGCTGTCGTCGATGTGCAGGCGCCCGGCGGTATCGAGAATCAGCACGTCCATGAACCGCCCGCGGGCCTGGTCGCACGCGCTCCTGGCAATGTGCACCGGATCCTGCTCGCTGTCACTCGGAAAAAACTCGGCCTCGACCTCGCTCGCGAGCTTGCCGAGCTGCTGGATGGCCGCGGGGCGATACACATCGCAGCTTGCGACCATGACCGACTTGTCCGCGCGCTCCTTCAGCCAGCACGCCAGCTTGGCGACAGTGGTCGTCTTGCCCGCTCCCTGCAAGCCGGCCATGAGCACGATCGCCGGTGGCTGCACGGATAGATCCAGCTCCTCGTTCGCCGCGCCCATGACCGCGATGAGCTCCTCGTTCACCACCTTGATCAGGGCCTGACCCGGCGTGAGACTCTTCAGTACGTCCTGACCGACCGCACGCTCCTTCACACGCGCCGTGAAGTCACGCACCACAGTTAAGGCGACGTCCGCCTCCAGCAGGGCCATACGCACCTCACGCAGCGTCTCCTGAACGTTCTCGTCGGTGAGCCGCGCCTGACCGCGCAGGCGTTTCAGCGTGCCGGAAAGGCGGTTGCTCAGGTTGTCGAACATGCTTTTAAGATAGGCCTGACGTTGAGTGGCTACCGCCACAGTTCATTGATCGGTGGGTTCTCGCTACCGCTCAACCGCACCCTGCTCTGCTGCGATGCCAGGAGCGGGGAGGCGAAAGAGTCATAAGTGAAACTGATCCCCACCCGTCACACGATAGATCGTCCGGTCTGGAATCGCCGTCTGCAGCTGCTCCATGATCGTGGCCTCGTCACCGGGCTGCAGGTGTGTGATACAAATCCTCGGGTCGTGTTTGAGCTTGACCAAATCCTCGGACAGCAGCGACGGGCAGTAATGCTTGGCCGCCTCGCTGAGCGCGCGCGCCTCCTCCCGAAAGGCGCATTCGACAATCAACAGATCGAGCCTGTGGTGGCGGTTCAGCGCCTCCCAGAAGCTGTCGTTAGTCGTCGTATCACCACTGAAGGCCATGGCCGCACCGTCATTTTCGATGCGGTAACCCACGCAGGGCATGACGTGATTGACCCTGATCATCTCGAGCCGGCGCCCGTCCAGCTCGTACACTGAACCCGGGGTGAGCGGCTCGAAGCGCACCACCGGTGTCTCTTTATCGGGCAATTCGAAGAAATCCGGCCAGATCTGCCAGTTGAAGATATGCTTCTTCAGGATCTCCATCGTGACCGCCTGACAATGGACCGTCAGCGGATTGTTTTGCAGGTAAGGAAACAGGGTATCGAGCATGAGCGGCAGTGACGCGATGTGATCCAGATGAGCGTGGGTGAGGAAGAGATGGCGGATCTTCGCCATTTCCTCCAGCCGCAGGATACCGACCCCGGTGCCGCAATCGATGAGCACGTCGTCATCGATCAACAGGGAGGTGGTGCGCAGATCGGCGCCAATGCCGCCGCTACACCCTAATACGTTGACTCGCATAATGGCGGGCTGTGATATTGGCCCTGCTCCACGTTCGACACGCCAAGGCTGGATGCTATCATGACGGCAACCCCAAGCGCCAAAGCCCGTGCCGGTGCGTCGAAGTGAAATGTGAAGTGAGTCACGCACGTGAGAAAGTAAGCCGTCGACGGCGATTTTCGGGCATGCCTTGCCAATGTCACGCGGATCACGCTAATCGATGAGCCTGTTGTTCTCGGCTTGTGCTGTCGGTCTGTACCTGCTCGCCACCGGGCTGATCTTCGCGCGGCTCAGCAAGCGCGCCACCGGTGATGAGGCCGGCAAAGGCACTGCGCTGGGCGTTTGGGCCGCTGCCGCGCTCGCGCACGGGCTGGCGATCTACGTGCAGATGGCGAAACTGCACGGTTTTAACCTGGGTTTCTTCAGCGCATTGTCAGTGGTCGCGTTGCTGATGTCCGTGCTGGTCCTGATTTCCGCCATCAATCGGCCACTGGAAAATCTGGGTCTCATTTTGCTGCCGCTTGCCGCCGCGTGCGCGGCACTGGGCCAATTCGTCGAGACCAGCCCGCTCATACCGGCGACGCAGCACATCCAGACTCATGTTTTCGTATCGCTCCTCGCCTACAGTATATTGACTATTGCAGCGTTACAGGCGCTGCTGCTCTGGGCGCAGGAGCGGCAATTGCACAACCACCAGCCCGGCGGTCTGATCCGCGCGTTGCCGCCGATGCAGTGGATGGAAGACCTGCTGTTTCGGCTGATCGCGCTGGGTGTGGTTTTGCTCGGGCTCGCGCTGGCCAGTGGGTTCTTCTTTCTGGAAGACGTCTTCGCGCAACATCTGGCGCATAAAACAGTGTTGTCGATCGCGGCGTGGCTTCTGTTTGTGATGCTCCTGTTGGGGCGCTGGCGTTTCGGCTGGCGCGGACCCACTGCGGTGCGCTGGACCCTGTTCGGATTTTTTGTGCTCATGCTGGCCTACTTCGGTAGCAAGCTGGTGCTGGAGCTGGTGCTTCAGCGCAGCTAGTCGCGGTAGGAACGCCCCTCACGGGGCGCCCCCCGCACAGATCCGTACGTGCGGAATTCCCGCATACGGCTCCTGCCTCGGGTGATAACGGCGAAAACGCGTGTCAGGCCAGGGGTGGGTG
>JBPCXK010000369.1:0-7107 GCA_051008635.1 Gammaproteobacteria bacterium | reverse complement strand
CGACGCCACCTCGCAGCCGCAGCACGAGTTCTGGCATGACGACGTGTCGATCGTTGACGCTGGCCTGTTTTCAGCGGACCGCATACTGCGCGCCCGACAGCTAACGGATCTGTATCTGCTCGCGCTCGCGATTGTGCATCAAGGACGCCGGATCACCTTTGACAAGGGTATATCTCTGATAGCGGTTACCGACGCGCGGACCGCTCATTTGGTGATCTTGTAAGTATGCGCAGGCTTTCGCGCAGAGAGCGGCTTCAAGATGCGCCGCAAACGGTTTTGTAGGGTGGCGGTGAGCGCGAGCGAAGCCCAACAGGCCGGCGCCTATAGATACCGCTCCACGTTGGGCTGCGCTGCGCTTAGCCCAACCTACGACATCTCGTGCAGCCCGGGTTTTCGCGGGAGCGACTTCAGCGGGTGTCGCGAAAGTCAACGACAGCACCCGTAGGTTGGCGCTGAGCGTGAGCTGCGCCCAACGTGCAGGGGTGTCCCGGGGCAATCGCCCGTTGGGCTTCGCTGCGCTCAGCGCCAACTGGTCGTAGCCGACCCAAGACCACCAGATTGTGCGTGAAGATGCTCGACCACACGTAGGCCTTGTAGTGCGCTAGCCCGCATATTTCACCACGGGGCGAGATGATCGTGCAGAGATTTGAATTCACAAGGCATTTTCTGAAGGAGTGGAATACACGTCGTATTTCCGACTGAAGAAAATGCGTTGCGGAATCAAAGATCAAGCCAGCGCCGTCATCGTGGTGAGAAATGCGGGCTAGTCCTTTCCAGTGACAACGCGACAGGCCAAAACAACGCTTCAGATACGAGATCCCCGCTTCGATGGCGCCGGCATCATAACTTGCCGTCCACAAGGGCAGCGAGGTCAACAAGTGACGTCGCGCGTTATCCCCTATGGCAGCCGCCGCGGCGGCAAATTTGAGCGCTCCCTGGTAATCGACGACGCCACGGCCGTCAACGGCGAGCCCCTGAGTCAAACGCGGACAGCAAGTCCCGCATTCTCGCAACTGCCGGGCCGCTGGCGTTAGGGCCCGACATTTCGAGCAGCAGTGGGGACTCCAGCCCCTGCTTCAGGGCGACCTGAACAACGTTCATTACGCGGCCCCAGGCGCGCCCGCGCGTCAGGCGACTCACGTCAAATCCCAACAGCTCCGCACTCGCCCGTTCATAATCGAAGTCCCCCTCAAGCCACTGCGGAAAATCTCGCGTGACCCGCTCAACTTCTTCGATATCGAGGTAGTGCCGGATAATGAAGGCCAGATCCTCGGCATCCTTGATTCGCTGATCGCGCGCCCTGTCACGCCACGCGATGAACTTCATGGCCGCCAGCCCTGCAGGGCTCGCAAACGGCACATCGAGCGTGGGCTTGTCTCGCAAACGGACGACCAGGGCGGCCGAGTACGCTTCCATCAAGCCGGCGACATTCATCTCGATCGCAAAGTCCGGTGGCCACCGGATCTGATCGTCTTGCGCAATGTCTCCGAACGGCACCACGTCGAGACGGATTACGTCGTCGAACATGAATCGCTGACGTGCTCTTGTCTTTGCGAATCGCCCCGTCGTTGTGAGTGCTTCGATCAGCCTTTGAAACTCATCCCAGGATGCCACCCGTAGACCCAGATCGATGTCCTCTGTCCGACGCGCCGCCTCGATGTCGTGCGCGAGCTCGAACACCACATCGCGCGCCATCGCACCGACGACGAAAAATGCGATCGACTGTCCTGCAGCGACCCCCGACACGCAGTCGAGCAGGTCGAGGAGCCAACGATCAGGGGTTCGGGAAATGCGGAGCAAGTTGCGCCTCAAACAATTCCGTCGCAGTCTCCATATTGCGCGCACCACCGATGGCCAACAAATCGGCGTAGGCGATCGGGGGTGGGACGAATCCTTCTTCCGTCTCCAGATCGCTGGGCCAGAATCGCCTGAGGAGTTCGGTGTCGCCCTCAGCGTTCTTCACCAAGCCGCGCTCCAACAGCAGCATCGCGGGATTGTCGTCAATATAAACCGTCGCCGTGGCTGGCTTGAGGTACCGGGTCCAATGCGCCGCTGCAATTTCACCACCCCACCGACCGCCATACGACTGCAGATCCACATCGCCCCACCACCGCGGTTTGCGTGCCTCGTAACGCCCCAATACGAGTCCCGGTCGCAGCCGGGCGATGTAGTCGGTGACCCACCGATCGAGGAGTTCCCGGCGATTCGCTAAGCGACGCTCCCGCCGCGTCGGGCGCACCAGATAGCGCTGTGCCTCGAGCACGCGCACAGTCTGTGCGACATTCCCGAGGGCGATGTCGGCGCGGGCGGCCAACGCCCGGTACGGTGTGTTCAATGCGTCAGGATCGCAGAGAAACAGCAGGACGAGCTTGAGCTCCGTGGGCCGGAACGCACGGCCTTCCCGCCGCGGATCATAACCGTCGGGTCTGCGCCGACCCGTCACATAAACATAGAGATCTGTGTCCTGCACGAATGCGTTACCGGCAGTGTCAATAAACGGCAGGTTGAGCTCGCGCAACGTATCGGCCTGGTGGGGATTGACGTGCTCGGTCACCAGCAGTCCCGGTTGCGGGCCATGCTTGATCTGCGCCGCCAGCGCTGCCAGCGGGCGCTGTTGAAGGCTGCGCTTGATATCGAGGTACCACGGCCCGTGGCGGGTGCCGTCCGGCCGGCGAAGGTAGGCTTTCGTATCAGCGCCCTCCTCCAGATCCTGCGCATCGAGGCGCAAAGCCGTTGTTGCCAGCAATGCCTCCTCAGCCCGATCCAGCAGGCCCCGCGCCCGCGGGTGTTGGTAGTTGATTTCCATGTTCACGAATTACTGGTGTTCAATAAAATGTGAACAGCCAGTTTACTCGAACTACCGGTGTTCATCAACTAACTCAGTTCAGTATATCGTGAACTCAGCTAATTCATGAACTTTCGAGATTCTGAAGGGGTACCAACAGGATTTCCACAACCAGAGTGCTCACATCGTGTCCCGGCCCCGATACCCCAACGCGATTTCAGTTCCTGAAGCTATCGGGCGGCTTGGCGACGCCATCTCGCAGCCGCAGCACGAGTTCTGGCATGACGACGTGTCGATCGTTGACGCTGGCCTGTTTTCAGCGGACCGCATACTGAGCGCCCGACAGCTAACGGATCTGTATCTGCTCGCGCTCGCGATTGTGCATCAAGGACGCCTGATCACCTTTGACAAGGGCCGGGTCGACAACCCGCACGGTCTCCCCCGCAGCCGCGGTACCGGCAAACGTCACCGGACTGTCGTTCGTCAATTCGCCGTCGGTGGGCTGGGTGACCACGGGCGCGGTCGGCGCCATGGTGTCGATCGTCACGCTGATACTGGAGAGCGCGCTCGGGTTGCCGGCGGCATCCGTGGCCGTGATCTGAATCGCCGCTACACCTTCTGGCAGCGGCGTACCACCGGTGCCGGGGTTGGCCGTGGCGCGGAAACTGAGCGTAGCACTGGTGTTGACGGCCAGTGCGTTGATGGTCCAGGCCAGGCCCGCGCCGGCGGGGTCGGTTTCATCGCGCACATCGCCGCCGCTGATCGATCCGCCGACATAGGCGAGGCCCGCCGGCACCGGATCTCTCGCTTCAAAGCTTGTTTTGTGGTGAAGGGTGACGACCAAGCGCGACTTCTTCTTGTCGAATCCCGATTGCCAGTGATCGATTCATCCGTAGGAGCGCTATCGTTGCTCGGCCGGTTGCTGTCAGTCTAATCAGATTCGCGCCTTTCCATGCGAAATGATCGCTCCAACTATCGCGGCGAGGATTGAATAGGGCAACTTGTGTGTTCGTTTCGGGATCAGTAGCGTCCTTGCGAGCACCTTTGCGAAGCGAACAGGATACGCATGCGAGTGCGAGATTGTTCGCTTCCGTCGGACCCCTGGATTGACGGGGACGACGTGATCTACGTGGAAGGTTGCCTCTTGTCCCGTCTGCGCTAACTGACAGTATTCACAACGGTTCTCCGCACGCCGAATGACGAGACGTCGCAGCTCTCCCGAGACTGAGGTCACGAAGTCAAACGTTGCGCACGCAATCGTAGAAGCGACAGTAGTTCGGACAAATCGACCAGGCCTTCAGCCTCATCTCTCTCGGCCTGACTGAGTGAATCTCCTTGATTCTGGCGTTCAAGCAACTCCTGAAGGCGGGTTTGGACTCCATCAGGCAAACGAAACTTCGCCAACTCATCAGGAACCTCAAGCTCGACGCGTATTGCCTGAGTCATTCGATGTACCTCTGTTTCATCTTCAATGCGATGATCATAGCATCTCGCCGGCAGTAGCGGTCTCTGTCGGTGCGAGCCGTTCAGGGGGCTTCAACTCAATCTATCTCGTCGAACTCTTCCTTCGACAGCACGACCGTGACAGCGCGCCCATGCTTCCCGTCCATAAACTCCGAAATGCGCGAAAAACACGCAGGGTGCAATAGCGTCAGCGTATTGCACCGCACGGCCAACCACGCCGGATTTCGGCGCAATACACTATCGCCTGTCCATTACACATAAGTCCGTAGGTTGGGCTGAGGAGCTTGCGACGAAACCCAACAGTCGCTCTCGACTACCGCACGCGCACGTTGGGCTGCGCTGACGCTTAGCCCAACCTACAAGTGCTTGTTGATACACTGCATTCGCCATCCTGCAGGATGCCATCGCCAACGCGGTCCCGCCGGGGATCGATCATCTGTTGTGGGGTGGCGGGCAAGGCGGCGTCTTCGATCGGCTCGCGTTCTCGGCGAGCATCTTACGCGCAACAACGATGGCCCGCCGAAGGGTCGAATTGATGTTTTGCGAGCACACATGCCGTGAAATCTGACCATTGTTGTGCGCCCGGCCGACTTTGCGGGTAGTGGGCAGGGCTAGCTCGAGGCTGTTGATATTGTCCTGGAGGTACAGTATTCTGTACGTGTACGGATTCGGTTTGGGAGCGATGTATTGTGAAAGCTCGTAGCTACACTGCGGTAAGAGGCAACCTCGCGAAGACAATGGAGGAAGTCTGTGACGATCATGAACCAGTTGTCATTACCCGGAAAAACGAAAAATCAGTGGTCTTGCTCTCGCTAGAAGACTACGAATCGCTGGAAGAAACCGCTTACCTTCTTAGAAGCCCCAAGAATGTGAAACGGCTCATCGAGTCAATCACCCAGTTCGAAAAAGGCGAGGGAATTGAGAAGGCACTCGTCGAGTGAAGCTCATCTTTTCCGAGAATGCCTGGGAGGATTATCTCTACTGGCAGAAGACGGACAAGAAAATTCTCAGACGAATAAACAACCTGATCAAAGAGGTACAGCGGTCTCCATTTGAAGGGGGCGGAAAACCGGAACCACTAAAGCATGCTTTGTCCGGCTATTGGTCGCGCCGTATTAACGACGAACATCGGATCGTGTACAAGGTGGCCGAGGGTTCCCTCTACGTCGCTCAACTGAGATATCACTATTAGGCCCGGTGAGAGATTCCACCGGACAGCGATTGCCCTGAGATACCCCTGCACGTTGGGCTTCGCTGCGATCAGCGCCAACCTACGGGCGTGCCGGAGCAAGCTTCGTGGGATAGGGATGCAATTGTCATCCAGGACCCGTGAGGGATTCTGCCTTCGATCATCGAACGAGCCCCGGCGCCTTGCCTGCAGAAAGTTGATGCAATAGCATCTGATGTATGAGAACCACGATAGATATCGATGAAGATGTGTTGCTGGCAGCCAAAGAACTCGCCAGCCGCCGCAAATCCACCGCGGGCAAAGTGATATCCGAACTCGCGCGCCGCGGCCTCCTTGGCAGGTCCGTCGAGCATCCACAGTCGGCCCGGAACGGATTCAAACTGTTGCCGCCTGGCGGGCAGACGGTGACGCCGAAGCTGATCGATGAGCTCCTGGAAGACGATGTCACATGAGGGCATTATTTGACGTCAATGTCCTGATCGCACTTTTCGATCCGGCACACGTCCACCATGAGCGGGCGCATCAATGGCTGGAGGTGAGCAAGGAATCGGGGTGGGCAACGTGCCCGGTCACCCAGAACGGCTGTGTGCGCATCCTGTCCCAGCCCCGATACCCCAACGCGATTTCAGTTCCTGAAGCTATCGGGCGGCTTGGCGACGCCACCTCGCAGCCGCAGCACGAGTTCTGGCATGACGACGTGTCGATCGTTGACGCTGGCCTATTTTCAGCGGACCGCATACTGAGCGCCCGACAGCTAACGGATCTGTATCTGCTCGCGCTCGCGATTGCGCATCAAGGACGCCTGATCACCTTTGACAAGGGTATACCTCTGATAGCGGTTACCGGCGCGCGGACCGCTCATTTGGTGATCTTGTAAGTATGCGCAGGCTTTTAAGTATGCGCAGGCTTTCGCGCAGAGAGCGGCTTCAAGATGCGCCGCAAAACGGTTTTGTAGGGTCGCGAGCGAAGCCCAACAGGCAGGCGCCTATAGATACCGCTCCACGTTGGGCTGCGCTGCGCTTAGCCCAACCTACGACAGCTCGTGCAGCCCGGGTTTTCGCGGGAGCAACTTCACCAGGTGTCGCGAAAGTCAACGACAGCACCCGTAGGTTGGCGCTGAGCGTGAGCTGCGCCCAACGTGCAGGGATGTCCCGGGGCAATCGCCCGTTGGGCTTCGCTGCGCTCAGCGCCAAACCTACGGGTTCCGCAAGTTACCAAACTGGCATACTATGCCAATATCGTAATCCATCGAGAGAAACGCTCACATGCCAACTCGAAATCTTGTTATCACACAGCACCAGCAGCGCTTGATTTCAGCGCTTGTCGCCACCGGCCGATACAAGAATGCAAGCGAGGTCATGCGGGAAGGATTGCGTCTCATTGAGCGCCGCGAAGCCGAAAATGCCGCTCGTATAGCCGGACTGCAGGCAGCAATCGATGAGGCGGAATTGTCGATTGAGAACGAGCCGCTCGATACTTACACTGCCGATCTCCTGGACGAAATTGACCGCGAAGAACAGGCCCGGTACGCCAACGATCACCGCTAGCCCGCATTTCTCACCAGGCCGGACCTCATTAGTGGGAACAACTATGATATTCAACATCTTGGCCTCTATGTACAGGTGGTAGCGGTGCGACACACTGTCCTATTTGGTTTTTGGAACAAGCA
>JBPCXK010000368.1:0-4819 GCA_051008635.1 Gammaproteobacteria bacterium | reverse complement strand
GACCACATCGGGGCATACTTCAAAATATAGTCATGCCGGACTTGATCCGGCATCCAGTGAAAACGCGCGCGCGAAGCGCGCCCAGCTGCTGCCTTGGATATCAAATCGCTGTGGGCCTTCTCGGCCCGCTCATTTGACTGGATTCCGGCTCGAGGCCGGAATGACGAGATAGTGGAGGCGCGTGTGGAACGCGACCCAGACCGGAATGGTAGTAGTGCCGTTTGACGCGATCGCCGCCGTCCTGGCTCGAGTTGCCAAATCCCGTTTCGCCTCGATCTCCCGGCAGCTCGCCAACGGCCCATACCCGAAGTCCGTACTCACAATGCTCCGGTACCGAGACTCGGACCGCCGCATGCCGACGACTGAGAAGGTTGTGGCATGAATTTGCCAGATATCGATTGACACCATTGCAGTGTCAGGGTTATATATATGTAAAGAAACATGACACAACGCTACCAAGGGCCGGCCAGATGGATTCAGCCGGGTTTCAGAACCGAACGATGCTACAGGCACAAACCACAGGCGCATTGTCTTTGTCGTTGTTGACTGCCCTGGGCCGTCGCCCCGGTTTGGGCTTTGGACGGCAGGGGCTTTCGTTCGACGGTTTGGGTATTCCAGCCAGATAAACGATCACCACAGCGTGAGACTTCCGGCCGACTTCGCTTAACGATCGAGCGCGCTTCATCGTGGGACGACGACTGCGCCGCCACATCGCGGGAGATCAACGCGAGGCCGTAATCTAATCTGCCGCCAGGGAATTGGCACAACCAGGAAAGACCATGAAACTTTCTGTTTGCAAATTCCTTTCGATCGTATCGCTCCCGAGTCTCGCACTCGTCGCCTTTGGCAATGCAAGCGGTGATTCGCTCAATGAACCACGGCAGATTTCCACCCAGCTCCCATCGGGCGAGTGTCAGCCATCCCGGACGGAGATAACAGGAGTTGGCATGGGTGGCCGTAACCTGGCCATGAATCCTCAGAGTTTGGCGCTGGCCGACTCGGCAAATGTCGAGGTAGTCCTGGTCCAGATGTCGGGTCGCACTAACCGCAGTGGCGCCCCTATCCCTGACGAGGTCACGTTTACCAGTACGGCACCTGAAACAATCTCATTGAATTCCCCGACGAAGTCCGGCGCCAGGGGCTACACATTTGAAACGATGATGAGCCCGGCCGACAGTTTTACCGTGGAAGTTGACGTTACCGGCGATAGTAGCTACAGCACGCCCAGGGCCCTCACCCTCTACAGTACGCGACGAACGTCAGAGAGTTGGGTATCCGCGGGACGCCTGACCAATGAGTTCATCTACTGGGGTAGCCCGCAAGCTACCGCTGTACATAGTGAGATCCTGACATTTCAGGCTCTGGATCAAGCACGTGACCTGGAGGTCACGGCAGTAGTGATCGATAACGACACGGACAGCCGACCGATTGAGGTCGAAGCCAGTGCAGGAGGTGTATCTCAGCGTGTCACTGAGCTCAACCCAAGCGAAGGCGACAGCCTTAACATAATAGAAATTACATTGGCGCAGGTACCGGCAGGTACCGATCAGGTTGAGGTCACGGTCAGCTCATTGGAAGCAAACAATGGTGACTCTTCAATCCTGGTCGGTCTGAATGTCAGTCATCGCTGCACCGCGGATAACCGGCCGCTAACCGTTAGCGCCGGATCCGATCAGCGCGTAGTCGTAGGCGAGACTGTCCAGTTGGATGGCAGCGGCTCGATGGGCCCCGATGGTGATCCACTCACCTTTGAGTGGATGCTTGTGTCCGTGCCAGAAGGTAGCGCAGCAACACTTTCTGATTCTACTGCTATCCAACCCACCTTCGTTGCCGATCTCGCGGGTGACTATGTCGCCCAGCTCGTCGTGAATGACGGGACAACCGACAGCAATCCCGACGAGGTGACCGTCGAAGCCCGGACCGCGGACGAGGATGCTGACGACGATGGTCTGACCGATGACGAAGAAGCCGATTTAGGCACCGACCCCAACAATCCGGACACCGACGGCGACGGTTTCAGTGACGGAGCCGAAGTTGCGGCAGGCTCAGATCCCCGAGATTCGGCGGATACGCCCGATACCGAGCCTACTGAGATTTCCATCAACGGTCAGGTGACGGACGTGGACGGCCTGCCAGTCAGTGAGGTCAACGCGAGCGCAGGCGGTGTCTCGGCCATGACCGACGACGGCGGCCTGTTCACACTTGACGGCGTGACCCGGGCTGACCGGATACTGGTGCGGTTTGCGAAAGAGGGATTCGCGGACGCTTTCGGCGTGATCGATCTGAGTGCGAACAGCAGTGGTGGCGCCACGACCGCGGAGGCAGTCACGCTGAATCAGGTGATGCTGGCCGCGGGCGCGACGCAGACATTGGATGTGGATGCAGGTGGAACCGTGGAGCAGGACGGGTTTGCTGTCACGTTCCCCGCCGGCAGCCTCGATGCCACGGGCGATGTGGAGATCGTGATCACGCCGATTGACGTGTCGACGCCGGCGTTGGGCGCGTTTCCGGGCGATTTCCAGGCCCTGGACCTGGCCGGTGGTCAGGTATTGCTGGAGACGTTCTCGCTGATGGATATCGATGTGCGTCAGAACGGTCAGCCGGTCGATCTGCAAAGCGGCGCCCGGGCAACGCTCGAGTTCCTCTTGCCGGCCAACACGTCGCTAAACAGTGGCGACACGATACCACTGTGGTCCTTCGATGAAGATCAGGGCATCTGGATCGAGGAAGAAGACACCAGTGCGACCGTGGGCGAGTCAACCCTGGCGCTTGGCCGCCTCGCCGCCTTTGGTGAAGCGACTCACCTCAGTTGGTGGAACTGCGACCGGCCAATTTCCACACAGACCGGCATCTCCGGGCGTGTGGTTGACACCAGCGGCGCTCCGGTGCCCGGAGCGCACATCCGCGCCAGCGGTGTCGACTACACCGGCACGTCATCCGGCGTTACCGGCGAGGACGGCAGCTATTGCGTGAACGTGCGAATCAGCTCGACGATCGACGTCCGTGGTTCACTGGTAACGGGCGGAGTGGCGCTCGACACGACATCGCTGAGCGGTCTCCCCACCGGCAATGTCAACCAGCGATGTCAGGACGGTGGCGCGCAGACAGTTGGCGACCTCGTGGTCGCGGGGCTGTCATGCGTTAGCGGGCAAGTGCAGGATGCCAGCGGTACGGCGCTGGAGGGTGCGTTGGTGAGATCAACCAGTGGCGACACCGCTATTACCGATGCCAGCGGACAGTATTGTCTGTCGGCGGCCGCAGGGCGTGACGTCAGGGTGTTTGCTGCCGGCATAGCGCCGGTGACGGTGTCGGTTCCGGACACTGAAGCCACCTGCGCGGCCGGAGATTGTGCGATTGCGCCGGTGCTCGCCGCTTCCGATCCGGACGGGACGGCATGCCTCACCGGGCGCCTGGAGGTCGAAGACGAGATTACTATTCCGGTCGACCTGAGCGCCGATGTGCAGGTTGAGGATGCCGACAGCGGGCTGGCGCTCGGAACAGGGATCACAGACGATAGAGGCGAGTACTGCATCGAAGGCGTGCCGCTCAACACCGATGTTCTCATCGAGGTCGAGAACGCGTTCATTTTCGGCGAAGTCGGCGTGCAGTGCCCGGCAGCGGCAGCCAACGCCGGGGCAACCCCTTCGGGCTGCATCACACCGGCTTCGTGCGTGCAGGTTCAGCACGAGTTCTGCACAGACCTGCCCGACAGCTAGCCCGTTCTCCGTGCTTAAGGGTGTCGCGTGTGCGACACCCTTGCTCGAGGAGCGCGTTGGGTAAGCGCTTTACGGTTGTTCGGGCGGACCGGCTATTCGACGACGACGAGGCCTGCGCCCGGATCCACGGTCACCACCGCGCCGGTCGCAATTGCCTCGGTAATATCAACCTCGAACCGGTCCATGAACGGCAGCTCGGCAAACGCCGCGCCTTGCGCCATAATCGGATTGGCTGTGTTGAGCAGCAGCGCCACAGGCGCCATGCCCCGTATCTTCATCTCCCGCAACATCCATGATGTGGCGACGCCGCCCTTGGCGGTGTTCAGAACCAGCACCTTGCCGACGTAGTTTTCGCCGTACAGCGCGTGCGCCGGGCGGGAGAACACGCCTTTGATGCGGTCGAGGTCGTAGCGGGCACTGAAATTGTCTTTGGCGACGAGTGCTGTCCCCGAAACTCTTTCGCCAATGCCAACGTGACCTTTGAATTCGAGAACGCTCACATTCTCCCCCTGACCGCTGCGTCGACGCTGGCGTCCATGGATGCGAGCACGGGGTCGTAGCCGTAGCCGGAGATTATGTTGACCAGTTTTGCCGAATTGCTCATCAGCCGCCGCCAGCCATTAGCCTCGCCGAGATCCTACAATCGAATCCGGCTTTACTCGGCCAGCCACTCCTCGAAGCGGACGCCCAACTGTTCTCTGTGTTTGCCCCAGAATGCCGAGTCGAAGCGCAATGCGTTTTCTATGTTCTTGGGCGCGGTCGGCAAGTGCGGCAGCACGGCCGGGTTCACATGCCGGGCGGATGATTTGCGCAGCGGGCCGTAGGAGATGTAGTTGGTGCTTTCCGCGAGTGGCCGCGTGCCGGTGGCGAACTTCACGAATTCAAGTACGGCTTTCTGGTTTTTCGCGCCTTTGGGAATTCCCCAGAAGTCGAGATCCCATATCTGCGTGTTCCACAGGATGACCAGCGGTTTCTCGTCGTTAATCATGGCGTCGTAAACGCGGCCGTTGAATGCCGACGTCATGGCCACTTCGCCGTCGGTAAGCAATTGCGGCGGCTTGGCGGCTTCCTCCCACCACACGATGTGCTGTTTGATTTTATCC
>JBPCXK010000367.1:0-4988 GCA_051008635.1 Gammaproteobacteria bacterium | reverse complement strand
GAAATGCGGGCTAGACGCCGAGAAACGGGAACTTATTTTGTCGCGAGCCCTAAGTCCGACAGACTCCTGGCCCGCATTTCTCACCACGATGACGGCGCTGGCTTGATCTTTGAATCCATAACGAATTTTCTTCACTCGGAAATACAGCCCGTATTCCGCTCGATCAGAAAATCCGTTGTGAATTCAAATCTCTGCGCGATCATCTCGCCCCGTGGTGAAAAATGCGGGCTAGGCTTCTCGAAATATTTCATCCACGTCTACCGCCAGTTCAGGCAACAGGCGCGACGTGATCAGATCGCCAGACTGGTACCGGTTTTCCAGGCCAAGGCCCTGGCTGTCCAGCACATACACGTCTGCAAGCCGTTCTTTTGGATCCACAATCCAGTACTCGCGGACGCCATAGCGGGCGTACAGACTTTTCTTGTAACCGCGATCGCGCTCTTCTGTCCCTGGCGACAAAATCTCTATCACCCAATCCGGCGCGCCCTGAATCTCCTGTCCTGCGATGATGTGCCTTCGTCCGTTACTGATGAACATCAAGTCAGGCTGGACGACCTCCCTGTGCTCGCCGTCCCCCAGCACAACATCCAGAGGAGCGTAGAAGACGATTCCAAGTTTGCGCTGCCGAACAAACTGGCTGAGCAAATAATTGAGGTTTTGTGACGCAAGTTGGTGGCCGGTAGTAGGCGCTGGTACCATCCTTATGTCTCCGTCCAGCAGCTCGTAACGCTTCTCCATCGACTCAGGCAAAGACTTGTAGTCTTCGTAGGTGAATCGGACATTGGGATTTACGACACTCATCGCAGAATATCCCCACCAACTGTTCGCGAATCTGGAGGGTGTCAATTATACGCCTTGTCGTCCTTGTTAGCATTTGTCAGCATCGGTCATCCCGGACGTCTGCCAGTTTCACGTAGGGCGCATTAGCGACGCGTATTGCGCCAAATGACGTTTGGAAACACACTGCATCGCGCCTGACCGCCGACGCGCCTATCGCCGGGGGCACCTATTTCTTTACCGTCAACCTGCTCGAACGGGCCGGTAATGACCTGCTGACCCGACGTACAGACCGATTGACATCTGATGTTGGCTATTCTAGCATCAGCGCATCATGGCTCGCACAACCATCAATATTGACGAGCCGATCATGCAGGAGCTCAAGCGACTGCAGCGCGCAACGCATCGTCCTCTAGGCGCTCTGGTTTCGGAGCTACTGAGCGAGGGATTGAGCCGCCGTCGTAACAGCAATCCAGCGCCGCCGCCATTTCACTGGAATGCAAAATCGATGCAGGCACACGTCGACCTCGCTGACAAGGAAGCGTTGCAGTCTCTCCTCGACGAGGAAGACGCGTATTGAGTTACAGCATCGACGCCAACATACTTTTATATGCGTCGGACACCGACAGCCCCTTCCAGGCCCGCGCCTGCGCCTTCCTCGAGAAATGTGCCACTGAGCCCGAGCTACTGGGCCTCACCTGGCCAGTGGTGACAGCTTTTCTGCGCATTGCGACACACGGACGAATTTTCGGTTCACCCCTCGCACCGGCGGATGCCCGGGCGAACATCGAAGCCTTGGTGGCGTTGCCGCAGGTCCGTCTGCTCGATTGCAACTATGAATCCTGGCAAAGCTACTGCCGTGTAACCGACGAGCAGCCGGCGCGTGGCGACGCGGTTACCGACGCGTATATCGCCTCCGTGTTACGTCACTACGGCATCCGCCGTTTTTACAGCAAGGACAGGGATTTCCGGCGCTATCCTTTTCTGGAGGTTCGTGACCCGCTGGAGTAGAGATTCTGCTACGAAAACGACTGCGCGGTATCCGACGGCAGGTCCGCGAAGAGGTTGAGATTTCTTGGCCGTCGATTGGCGAATGTCGCCACCGGCTGCCGCGAAGGCTTATTCCAAGTTTCACGTAGGGCGCAATAGCGAAGCGTATTGCGCCAAATGACGTTTCGGAACACATTGCATCGTACCTGCTACCGACGCGCCTTCGAGCGTCCCGCTGCGGGTGACGTGGCTCAAACCGCCTCCCTGGCAGACACCGCCGACAGCTCCCGAGTCTCGCTGGCCAGCTCGCGCTCGAGCGTGCCGTTGCCGACGTGCGCTTCCATGAGCTCGACCACCGCCTTGGCCATGGGCAGCATGGGGTTGCCTTCGATCCAGACCAGACCCACGTTCTGGCTTACCGTCGGGCTCTCGAGCGCTTTGCGCAAGGTGCCGGGACAGCCGCCCAGCACTTGCATGAAATAGCTGGGGATGACGGTGGCGAGCTCGCCCTTCATAACGTGAAACGCAAGCTGAAAAATAGAATTCGACTCCACGCGCGGCCGGGCCTTGCAGTCGTGGCTGGCGAAGGCCTTGTCCATCATCTGACGCTCGTACATGAACGGCGACAGCAGGCATAGTGGCAGCTCCGCCGCTTCCGCCCAGGTCACGGCGTCGCGGCCGCTCAGCCAGTTGTTGTCCGGCACCAGCAGACTCAGCCGCTCCTCGTACAGGGGGAGTGTCTTGAGCCGTTCGAGGGGCTGATTCTCGAGATAGGTGACGCCCACATCGAGCCCGAAGTTGGTGAGCGCGAGCTTCATTTGCTCGAAGCCCATAAACTGAATGTCGATCTGCACGCCCGGGTGGCGCGCGCCAAACAAGCGCTCCACTATCGGCAACACCGGCGCGCTCATGGGCATGGCGCCGATCCGCAGGCGCCCTTGCAGGCTTTCGCGCATGATGGCCAACTCTTCGAGCATGGCGTCGCGGTCGGCGAGTATGCGCTTGGACCATTCGACGACGCGCTGACCCTCGGCGGTGAAACCCTGAAAGCGCTGGTGCCGCAGAATGATGGGTATGCCGAGTTCCTTTTCGAGCTGCTTGATCGCGCTCGACAGGCTCGGTTGCGAGACATGACATTGCTCGGCGGCACGGCCGAAATGGCCCTCCTGCTCGAGCGCGACGAGATAGTGAAACTGCCTCAGAAACATGTGGTTAGGCGCTAGCCCGCATATTGCATCAGGATCTGGAATTTTGGGTGAGGGCTGGACGTTCAGCTTGGACGATAGTCCGCAAAGCATAGCCGTACCTATGGTCTGCGGAGTAGCGTTCAGGCTGGACGTTCAGAACCAGCCAAAAACCGGATAGCGGGCTTGGGGACATTTCGTTACTCGCCAATATTCGCGTAGCTGGGCTGTAACACGTAGCTCAAAATCGACCTCGTAGCGCCCTGGGGCAATATGCGGGCCAGACCTCAAATCCTTGTTTCGGGACGCGGCACATGTCGGGATAATGCCCGATTACCCGCTATCCATCGCGGCCGCGCCACAAACGACGAACTGCAGTCACAATGACCTTGCGACCAGCGACATGACCCCTGCGTTAATACTACCACTGACCGCCATCGGCCTGCTGGTGGGCATCCTTATCGGCTGTATCGGCATCGGCGGCGTGCTGCTGGTGCCGTCACTGACCTATATCGGACAGATCGACATCCACATTGCGATTGCCAGTTGCATGCTGAGCTATCTGTTCAGCGGGCTGATCGGCGCCATCATGTATGCGAATCGCGGCTCGATCCGCTGGTCCATGACCGGTTGGCTCTGTGCGGGCGCCATGCCGGGGGCCTATGTTGGCGCGGCGAGCGTGCACCTGGTGCCGGGCAAGGCGCTGGAGCTGATCATCGCGGTGCTCATCGTTGCCGCCGGCGCCAACGCCTTGCGCGAGCAAACAGAGTCAGCACCGCGCGACAGCCTTGCCGCCAAAAAGCTGGCCGCGATCGGCGCGGTCACCGGTTTCGGTTCCGCCATGACAGGCACGGGCGGGCCGTTGATTCTGGTGCCCGTCCTGGTGTGGCTGAAAGTACCGGTCCTGACCGCCGTCGGCTTGAGCCAGATCATTCAGCTTCCGGTCGCGACACTCGCGACGATCGGCAACTTCATTCACGGTCGTCTCGATGTGATACTTGGAATCGCTATTGCTGCGGTGCTGATGGTCGGGGTTGCATTGGGCGCCCGACTGGCACACGCGGTCTCGTCGCGCTCGCTGAAGCGTGTCGTGGCGGCTGTAATGATCACTATCGGAGTTATGATCGCGACTCGCATCGTCTATGCATATGTCAGCAGGTGATAAACCACGCGCTCGATGCAGACCAATTGGTGGTGATTACGACCATGGTAAGCGGAGACATCGAGCGCCATAATAAAAGTAACTGTTTTTCCAGAAGTTAAGATTCTTTCTTCATGTATCCTACGAGACCACGGGCACCTCAATATCGGGATTAACTATCAATATCGCGGAACGCAAGTCATGGCCTATGACTTGATAAAAGAAACCATTTTGACAAGCGAAGGAGCCGATTCCTAACATCGTGCAAACGCGTCGTGGAAATCGAGGAACACAGAGACCAATGGCCACTGAAAACAGAAGAAAAAAAATCACCATTCGCGAGCTGAATCGGAAGATGCGCGAGGGGGAGCAGATCGTGCAGCTCGCGGTCTATGACTACCGCAACGCGGTGGTCGCCGACCGCCTGGGGATCGATATCCTCTGCGTGTCGGACACCGGCGGCATGGTGCTGTTCGGGCATCCGAGCACGGTCACCGTGACCTATGACGAGGTCATGATGATGGCCAAGGCTGTCGACCGCGGCAGCCAGTACGGGCTGCGCATGGTCGACATGCCGTACTGGACCTTTCATGTCTCTCCCGAGCAGGCCGTCGAGAACGCGGGGCGATTCGTGGCCGAGGCGCAGGCAGAGGTCATGAAGTGCGAAGGCAACCAGCACCATGCGCGTAACATCGAGGCCATCGTGAAGGCCGGCATACCGGTGCAGGGCCACATCGGTATCACCCCCATGCGCATGCCACAGCTCGGTGGTTTTTTCGCGCAGGGCAAGACCGCCGAGCGCGCCAAGGAGCTCATCGACGACGCCTGGGCGATGGTGGACGCCGGCTGTTTTTCGATTATGTGCGAAGTAACGACCGAAGAGGTCTGCCAATACC
>JBPCXK010000366.1:0-4536 GCA_051008635.1 Gammaproteobacteria bacterium | reverse complement strand
CGTTTCCGGGTGCAGCCGCCAGGGAAACATTCGATGCGATCGTAGCCGCGATAACCGTCCGAACGCGGCTCCGATTAAACTCATCGGCTTGCACTATGAGAACTGGACGCCTGAATCCGGGCTCAGAGCCTTGCGGTTCCCGGAGATCCGCCCACCAGATTTCGCCTCGTTTCAGGACCAGTCTTCCTTCTCGATAGAGTACGTCTGGAGAGCTTGTAGTTGAGGATCGAGCACCGAGGACGATTCGTCATCTGCGTACACTTGGTTGAGCTTCGAGGTAACGTCCTCACGACGACGCCGTTCTACGAACTCTCGCACCGCAGTCGCGTACAACTCACTACGTGACAAGCCGAGGACACTCGCTGCCTGCTCGGCGGCCTCAAAAACCTCGTCAGGAATTGAAATGGCGGTCTTCACGGTGGTGAGTATAACCAAAGTTATACCCCGGTTCAAGCGCTATAACGCTTGCTTCGGCGAATGGGGATGCCGACTCAGGTCTTGAGCAATTCACAGATCTCGATCGTGCCACGGCGCAGGGCGGTGGGATGCTGTCTCAATACCGCCTTGCTGTAAATGTTCGTCGAGAAACCCAAGGACACGACGCTCATAATCCTGCGGTGCATATCGATGCAGATTCTGGTGCCTCGCCCCCTTCACCATCCAGAGCGACTTAGGCTCGGGTGCCAGAGAATACAGCTCTTGCGATTCATCAGATAACGTGTGCCGATCATCGGTACCTGCAATGATCATGACCGGCGCCGCTAAACGTGGGATTGCGGCAACCGGCGACAACGATTCCAGAGGAATACCCAAGCGCGGCTCGACCTGCCAAAGTAATAGCGGCGCCAGGTAGCGGCCGAAGTCGCCGAGCCGGATCGCAATGCGATTTTGAACTGCCCGCTCAAAAGAACTGTATACACTTTCGAGCACCAGGGCATCTGCCTGAACCGGGGTTGCCCCCAGCAATGCAGCCGCGCCTCCCAGAGAGACGCCGATGACTCCGACAGACCGACCAAAGACTCGTGACTGCAGATACTCCAACGCGTCGTGCGCATCGAGCGATTCGAGATAACCGAACGTAATGTGCTCGCCTGGAGTTTCTCCGTGACCCTGCATATCGATTAGCAGGACAGAATAACCAGCGTCGTGTAAAAAACGTGCCCGACCAATCATTTCGCGGCGGTTCGATCGAACACTGTGCAGCAACAGCACACCTGCCTGTTCCGAGTTGCCCGCGACAAACCAGCCAGAGATGGATTGCGCGCCCTCCCGGGAAATCACTACAGATTCGGCAGGCAAATCAATTGGCGGGGCGCCAACCTCCTGCTGTCGCGGGGCGGCGAGAACTCCGCCGACAACGATAACACCCACGATTCCGCACACGACACTACTTGAGATGACGAGGATTAATTTACGCACAGCATCTCCCTGCTGCCCAGCGACTGCTTCAGCGGCGAGTCGAAGATTCGTACGCCGACGCATATCCACGGGGCCAGCTGCTTCTGGTTGTCTGGCATAGCCACACTTACGCCAGTTCGATCATATCGAAAAACGCCGCCACTACGGGGCCAAAAACTCCTCTGCGTCTATGAGAAACGAGTCATGAACGTTGATCGAGGACAAACGATGGAAGTCGACTTCCCTACCCTTGCGCCAGTTCTTCCTGCTGGTGGGACCGGGAACAGGATATCGCTTTCCACGCCGATGATAATAAACAAACCAAACGGCTCGATGCGCGAAAAGGCATAAGCCGCCTTGTGGGGTAAGAATCCGGCCAGCACGCGACCCCCGTCCAGTGGGGGCAAGGGCAGCAGGTTCAAAAGGCACAGAATGAGATTGATCGCGATGCCGGTCTGCCCCATCAGGATCATGCGTGTGGCGACGCAGGGGAATGCCGCATAGAGGCCAACACCGATTTTGGCAATCAAGGCCCAACCGAGCGCCATCACCAGATTGGAGAGCGGGCCGGCAGCCGCGACGATCGCCATGTCCGGCAAGGGATTGCGGAGCCTGTTCATATTCACCGGGACGGGTTTGGCCCACCCGAACACGAAGCCGCCCAGCGCCAGCATCGCAACCGGTATCACGATCGTGCCCAGAGGGTCGATGTGCTGGTTATGGTCTCGACGGATTTCCCAGCAAGACCGTGTCGTCTACAGGTTCGACGACGACAGTGTTTATGTCTTTGCCATTGGCGGGCACTGCGATCAGTTCCAGTAGCACTAACCACCGCGCTGCGTTGCGGGACAGGTTGCATAGCGAGTTTCCAGCCGCGGCGTGTAGCCAGACGGGCGGGCCGTCCAGCTTAGTCACGGCACAGACGCCGCCCGACTGACCGACTGAGACAACCCGCATACATCGACTGTTGCAGCCTTGCACACGGGCGCATAACATCGCGTTGTCCGGATCACCAGCGTAGCTTGCCACGCGCTCGCAAGGACAAGCGATCACGATATGGGAAGAGACGTCGACATCGACCGTCTATCAGACTCTCACGACTGACCTTGTGGAGCAAGTTTCTCCAGGGTCGTCACCCACGCATGAAAAAACGAACACTCCCGCCGAATTCGGTCTAGCCCGACTTCGAGCGCCGCAATACTTCCCATGATGGGCTTCTCATAGTTTGGCACGAGTCCTACGACTCGTTTGGACGGAGCAGTATCTGGTGAATCATTGATTTCTTCTGGCGAGCTGAACTGATCGCGGATGGATTGAAAGTCCACAGACAACTTCGGAACCCCAATGGCTTTGGCGAATAGTTGGCAATCGCTGAATAACAGCCCTTCAAACTCGTGCATCATCACATACGGAATGAAACGGCTGGGCTGGAATGCTCGCCCCATACAGTTGGCTATGTCAGCGGACAGCGCGGCCTGCACCGTCGGCGCCCTCTGATGAAAAAGCAACTCATTGGCCTTACGTCTGCCGGGCCAAGCGCGTTCGTCGTGCTGGGGCAATGCGTAGTAATCAACCATTGTTGTTGAATATCGCTGCGAATCTTCCCTCAAATGCCTTAGAATGTCATTGCGTGCCGAGCCCCAACTTTTAATCCCCCCTCTTCTACTGCGCAGACGAGCATTGCCCAGCAAGCGCGGCGCGACCAACTGAAACCCGCGCTTGTATAAGTGAGGCGCCAATATCTCATTGATAAACGTCTCTTCGGTTTCGCCCTCAACATGAACAAGCAGACGAACCATTACCCTGGGCTTCCGGGTCGACCGCCGAGCTCATTCTTTTCCCACAGCTGGCCGAGACTGTACTCTTCTAACCATGTATCGAGTTTTTCACCCGCCAATCGGGTAAGTCTGGTTTCCCCTTTGACACGATCCGCGACCAGTACATCCTCAGGTTCAAAGTGATCCAGCAACAGCGGAGACTGCGTGGACACAATCACCTGAGTTTCCTTAGATACCTGCTTGACCAAGGCGGCGAACATCGTGATCGCATACGGGTGCAGCCCCAACTCTGGTTCGTCGACCAGGATTACCGAGGGACGATACTCTTCAGGCTGGAGAAACAGAGTCGCCAGCGCAATGAATCGCAGGCTTCCGTCGGACAAGGAGGATACGTCGAAAAACGCATCGGATCCAACATGTCTCCATTCCAGGCGGATTTTGTTTTCGTTTAGCCTGGATGGCCTCAGACTAAAATCATCGAAAAACGGGGCCACTCGCTGAATTGTTTTGCGAATCAGCGTGTATTCGATAAAGTGCTTTTCTTGAAGATGAAAGAGGAACGCCGGGAGATTTGATCCATCCGGCCGCAAGAACCCATTATCATGCAAGTCGCTGGTTTTTTTCATAGGAGACGATCGACTCGTATCATGCAAATGATAAAGTCGCCACTTTGTGAGATGGGATCGAACGTATTTTGCAACACGATCCTTTGTGTTCCCATCGCTAATCCCCGCCTCTTTCCCCCTGCGGCTGACACTGGTGTCATACGGCTGCTGATAGTTCGCTTTGTCCCAAAAATAACAGATCTCGTCCGTCGGAATCAGCTCATCGTCATCGCTCGCCTCGAGTGTTATGTCGTATTGACTAATCCCACCTTCAAACGAAATATGAATGAACATTTTCGGTGTGAACCTGGAACCGAAATGGAGTAGCTTGTCCGCGCCGCCGGCCCTGCCAACGTAGTCCTGAAGACCCCCCTCACGTATCGCGTGAAGGAAGGAAAATACTTCGAGAAAGTTCGATTTGCCCGCACCGTTGGCGCCGATGACGACATTGATCGGCCCGAGATTCAGCTCCTCGCACTCGGCAATACTTTTGAACCCCTGTATCGTTATGGAACTCAGTTCAGGCAAGTGCTTCAACCTTTCTACAATTGAAGCTGCCAATTATATTGCGGTCGAGGTACATACTCACGGATATTTTTCGCAACCTCAACATCCGGTGCAAACGGTCTTTCAACTTGAGGTGTAGCCACGAGAGTATTCCGTCGATGCACATCTGGTCGATGCAGACGCCTGCCCGAACGCAATCAAGGAAATCTTGTTTCGCGCCGCCGGGCGCGTGCGCGTGAACCTTACGC
>JBPCXK010000365.1:0-5466 GCA_051008635.1 Gammaproteobacteria bacterium | reverse complement strand
GAGACGACCTCGTTCATCCGGTTGCCGACCGCGACATCCAGAATGCCGTCGCGATTGAAGTCCGCACCATCGTTGGGGCTGGGGTTGGCGCCGTCGGGAATGACGTAGGTCACGAAACCGCCGCTGTACCCGCCCTGTGTGTCATTCATGAATACGCGAATGTCGTTGGGCGCCTCGTTAGGGACCAGCAGATCGGAAAAGCCGTCGCCGTCGAGGTCTCCGGCATAGGCGCCGTAAGACAATATCCGACCTTCGCCGGGCAGGCGGATCGGGAGGTTACTGACGGAGGTCAGGTCCAGAGAGCCTGGCTCGGCTTTGGTCCAGAAGTTCCAGGTATAACCGCCGCGCAATGGTTTGCCCATCGCGCTTTGAACTCTGTCGGAAAGCAAAGCCGTGACCCATTCACCGGCCATAAACGGTTTGTCGGGCGTAAATCGCACCCGCGTGTCGTTTTCCTCAAGCGTGATCACGCCTTGCGCGACGCCGGACCAGCGGCCGAATACGTACACGCTCAAGGAATCGACGGTCGACGGATCGAGTGGTTCGGCGAACGTTATGGTCAACGCGGTATCGCGCGCCGCCGATATGGCCTGCGCCGGCGGGGACACCGCAGTGATGCTCAGCGGACGGTCAGGAGGCGGGGGCGGCGGCGGGGGCGGAACGCTCCCGCCCTTGTCGTTGTTGCCACTGCAGGCCGCCAGAAACAGCGTCAGGGCGCAGGCGATCATCCACGATACGAGAAATATCCGGGACGGGAGGCGAAGCGAAGCCTGTTTCATGTATGCATTTGCGACCGCGTTGCGGACGATGATATCACCGTTGGCGTGGCGGCAGCCGCGTGCTTGCGTATCAGATCGGAAAACGGCTAGCCTTCGTCGCGCTAATCCTGTATCTGAGCGGAGCGCGCGATGTCACCCCTGATTCTGCTGCTCGTGGTCACGGTCTGTTATGCGGGCTATAACCTCTTCATCAAGGTGTCCGGCGGTTTCGTGCCCGCGGTTTCGACGACCACCGTGCTGGCGACGATCTGTCTACAGCTTGCCGCGCTTGCAACGTCGCTTACGTTCATGGCGTTGCTGATCGTGCGCGGTGGGCATGTGCTGCAGCTGTCCGCGCCGGCATACACATGGGCGGCGGTGGCCGGGCTGTGTATTGGTATCGCAGAGGTTTGCTATTTCTATGTGTTCGGCGGACTGGGAAACAGCGCGCCCATGCAGGCCAGCATCGCTATCCCGACCATCGTCTGCGGAACAGTCGTGATCACTGCCGTGGTGTCTTACTTCGTGTTTCGGGAAAGCCTTTCGGCCACGCAGCTATCCGGTGCGGCGCTCGTCATGTTTGGCATCGCGCTGATGTTTCTGGGACAGAAATAACCGGACTTGAGAGATATTGTCGGCTATGGATGCGGGATAACCGCGATGCGGTTTCCGGTATGGTGTAGATAATGCGGGTCGGCCGCTATTTCGCTGTTGCCGCTGCCAGCTGCCTTGGTCCGACAAGCACTTCGTTACCCGGTTCCGGCCGATGCGGCACGTTGAACGCGAGTAGTAACGACACCCCCGCCATGGCGGCGCCGCAGAGGAACACGTAGGCCGGTGACACCAGCCACAGCAAACCAAACAGCGCCGGCAACGCCACGGCTGCGATGTGATTGATCGTGAACCCCACGCCGGCAGTAGCGGCGATGTCCGCGGGGTCGGCGATTTTCTGAAAGTATGTCTTGATCGCAATCGCCAATGCGAAAAACATGTGATCGATGATGTAGAGGCTCGCGGCGATCTTCGCATTGTCGACAAAGGCATACGCCGCGAACACGCCGATCAAACCGACGTATTCGAAGACCAGCGCCTTGCGCTCGCCCCAACGGCCGATCAGCCGGCCGACCTTGGGAGCGAGGAAGATGTTGATCACGGCGTTGAACAAAAACAGCAGTGACATCATGCCGACGTCGAAGCCGAACTTCTGCACGAGCAGAAAGCCTGCGAAGACAATGAAGATTTGCCGCCGCGCGCCAGACATGAAAGTCAGCGCATAGTACAACCAGTAGCGCTTGCGCAGCACCATGTGCTTGTGCTGTTTCACCTTCTCCGGAAAGTGAGGAAAGGCGAGCCAGGCGACCAACGCAATCGCCGCGGTCAGCCCACCGCCCAGCATGTAGATCCAGCGGTAGTCGAGCCTGAATTGGTCGTATGCCAGCCATACCATACCGAAGGCGATGATGGATGCGACGGAGCCTGCGGCAATGATGCGCCCCAGCATTTCCGGCGCGCGCGCCTTGTCGAGCCATTGCAGGGAAAGCGAGATCTGTACCGTTTCGTAGTAATGAAATCCGATCGACATCAACACCGTCGTGCAGTAAAGCCCTATCACGGTCGGGAACCAACCTGTGATGGCGGTGCCAATGCCCAGCAGCAGCAAGGAGACGAAAGCGAGCTTTTGTTCGCGTATGAGCCACAACAGGAACACGACGCCGAAGGCCAGAAAGCCGGGGACCTCGCGCAGACTTTGCAGCATGCCGATCTCCGCGCCGGTGAAAGCGGCGCGGTGGATGGCGAAGTTGTCCAACAGCGCCATCCAGGTCGCGAAGCTCAGCGGCACGGCGGACGCCATCAGGAGTAGTAACACCTCCGGTCGCCGCCAGTTTTCGAGGAACCCGTTCATGGCGCATATTGTGCCGGGCGCCTTTTGTGCCTGTCTTGCTATAATCAGTCAATGGATATCGCAAAACTGCCAAAAGAGCAGAGTGTACATGTGTTCTCTCCGGGACACCTGGGCGAGCTGGAAGACGAACGATATGTGATCACGACCTTTGCCGCGGAGTACCCGGCGCTGCACTGCGGGTTCACTCATCACCACTTCCGAGCGCAATTCCTGTATGCCATCAGCGGTGTCATGACCGTGAGGACATCGGCCGGCGCGTGGGTGGTGCCACCTCAACAGGCGGTGTGGATTCCGGCGGGAACCGATCACGATGTCTATTATCCGGGCCCGACCTCGATGCGTTCGCTCTATGTTCACCCGAACGCCACGCTCGGGTTGCCGGACGAATGCTGCGTCGTGTCCGTGCCACCGCTGTTGCGCGAGCTGATCATCAAGGCGACGAACGTTCTCGGCAGCGAACTGCCGGACGAGGCGGGTGACCGTCTGTTGCGCGTGATTCTCGATCAACTGCACGAACTCGAACCGGCGCCGCTGCATCTGCCTTTGCCGGGCGACCCGCGTCTGCGATTGATCACCGACGCGTTGTTCGCCGATCCGGCGGACGAACGCAGCCTCTCCTCCTGGGCGCAAACTGCAGGCGCCAGTGCGCGCACGCTGGCGCGATTGTTTGTAAAGGAAACCGGGTTTACGTTCGGGCGCTGGCGTCAGCAGGCCCGTTTGCTATCGGCAATCTCACGCCTTGCCGCGGGAGAGTCGGTAACCACGATTGCCTATGATCTGGGTTACCAAAGCCCGAGCGCATTCGTGGCGATGTTCAGACGCACGCTCGGCGCGCCGCCGGGGCGGTATCTGAGGAGTCGCGAGGGCGCCGATGACACTGGTCGGCTTTGTCAGAGCAAAGCACCTTGAGCTGGTAAGGCTCATCTCGTAGTCTCCGCCGATGCGCAATCCGTTCCGGCGTTTCAAGACATTGCCCGAGATTATTCGCCTGGCAGCTATGATGTATGTCCGTTTCCCACTATCGTTGCGACAGGTCGAAGACCTACTGCACAAGTGTGGAATCGACATCAGCTACGAGACTGTATGTCCATAACCACTTCAATCAAGAACGTCATTTCTACAGCCGCAAGAACTTCAAACTCAAACGCGCTACCGCGTTGGCAGAGTGGTGTCAACTTGCAGATTCGATCATGTTTCCTCTGACAGTGCCCTGACAAAACCCCTTTCAGGTCACTCTCGTTCGCGCTTCGCGGTCGTTTTTCCTTGGCAGATTCCGAAATCAATGCCATGCTGGACCTATGAGCACACAAACCGACATCCCGGCGGACCTGTGCGAACGCGCCGCTGCCTTGGCAGCGGAAAGCGGTCACAGTGCCCGCGAGATTATCGACCGGGCCTTGCGCCATGGCCTGGATACCTGGGAGCGGGAATTCCGCTTGATTCAGGAAGCCATCGAGCAGGCCGATCGCGGTGAATTCGCTACGGATGATCAGGTTGACCAGGTGCGCAATAAATACCGCCCCGGGGCTTAGGGCTCTGCCAGAAATAACTTCACATTTCTCGGCGGTCGCTCCTGCGCGTCGTGCGCCCGCGACACTTGCACATCCCTGTGCGACGTCGATCCATCCCGCGTGGCGGCGTTGCTTCGGCAGTTAAATAGCCGCCGGCTGTTCGCCTGCCTCGCGCCTTGCCACACGGGCGCCTGGACCTAAGAAACGCAAACTTATTTCTGGCAGAATCTTAATTGCGGATCCGGTGGACATTGCGGGCGCTCTCGCAGCTAGACGACATCCAGGACCACATCGCAGAAGATAACCCCCGCGCTGCCTTTGACGTGACGGCCAAGATTTTCGATCGCGTTGAAACCGAGCTGCCCGTGCACCCCTACATAGGCCGGGCAGGGGAGCATGTTCCCGGTACGCGCGAGCTGGTCATATCGGGCACGCCTTTTATCGTTGTTTACCGCGTGAGCGAAGACGACGACACCGTGCAAATTCTCCGGGTGCGTCACGGTGCGCAAAAATGGCCGCCGGAAGATTAAGGACGTATGAGCAGCGCGGCCCCGTCCTCAAGCGCGTCGAAAAACTCATGCGATCAAGGTAACCCATGGTGCCGGACTCGCCATCTTCGCTCTCGGTGTATTTCCGGTCACCGCGTTTGCTGTCCGTTACTTCTTGCCATATTCATCATGCCGACAAATCCAGGCCTGATTCCACGGCAAGCCGTCTTCATCCCGTCCTTTGGGGACTGTATCGAGATAGTGATAGGCGCCGTTCACCATGTCGAGACCGCGTGCGTATGCAGAGTAGGTGTGGAACACCTCGCCGTCGTCATCTTTCGCAAACACGCTCATACCCGGTAGCTCCTCGCGCGGTGCAGGACGTATGCCGTAGTTGTAGTATCCCTTACCCGTTGCCACCTCTTCATCGGTGAATGACACGTGATAGTCGCGGTTAAAGTCGTTGTCGCAAGAGGACAACCATTTGAAAGACCAGCCCATGCGCCGCTTGTACGTATCTATTTGCTCAAGCCGCGCTTTAGATATCGCCACCATGCTGACATCTCGGGCATTGACGTGAACGATGATGCCGTTGAAGTTATCCGCCCAAAACGAGCAACTCTTGCAAGCCTCGTCGCCCCAGCTCGGATGGTACATGAAGTGATAAACGATCAGTTGGCTGCGTCCGTCGAACAGATCTGAGAGCGACTCTTTCCCGTTCGGTCCGTCGAAGACGTAACTCTTGTCCACTTTGACCCACGGTAAGGCTTGTCGGGCGCGGGTCAGCTCATCGCGCTGTTTGGTAA
>JBPCXK010000364.1:0-4191 GCA_051008635.1 Gammaproteobacteria bacterium | reverse complement strand
GCGCAGAGATTTGATTTCACAAGGCATTTTCTGAAACGAGGAATACAGGTCGTATTTCCGAGAAGAAGAAAATGCGTTGTGGAATCAAAGATCAAGCCAGCGCCGTCATCGTGGTGAGAAATGCGGGTTAGTACCTTACCAGTGAAATCTTGGACAAAAAGACCAAGAATTTCTCGACCGACGGTCGCGCAGGAGTGAGGCGGACTTTTCCACGCCTTGTCCACGGCCGCGCGCCTCAAGCGCTGGCGAAGCGGTGGGCAAGGGGTGGTAAAGTCCGCCGTTGAGGGGCACAGGTTTGGTTCCGGCTATGCCGGGTTAGGGTTATTGTGCCTGGCTGAGCATGTAGTCGACCGCCGCCTTGATGTCGTCGTCCGACAAATCGACGCGGCCGCCTTTGGCCGGCATCGTGCCCTTGCCGTTCAACGCGGAGGTGTAAAGGGTACCCGTACCCTGTTCCAGGCGTGTGCCCCAGGCTTCTTTGTCGCCCAGTTTTGGCGCGTTGGCCACGCCCTGGTCGTGGCAGGCGAAGCACGCGCCGCCATAGACCTCTTTGCCCTTGCCGCCGCTTTCAGCAGTTGCCTCCACCACTGGCTCCTGCGCTGCCGGCTGCACGGGTTGTTCGGTGACCGCTGCCGTATTCACTTGTCCCACGGGCTCAATGCGTTTGGCCACGGTATTGCCGAGGCCACCCACCCGCGAGTAGTCGGGTGCGAAAGATCTGGCGATGAAAAAGAAGATGAACGCCATCCCCACCAGGACGCCCAGCACCACCATGAAGTACTTCATGAATTCTTTATCTGCGTGAACCACTGTGTATCTCCATAGATCGTTCGAGAAGCGCGCAGCGCGCAATTATAAGTGAAGCTCTCTGGCCTGCCTATCTCGCTACTTGTCTACTGCGGCCGCCGATTTGACCTTATCTTCGGTCGGTACTCGCTGCGGAGGTTTGCAGCCTCGCGCGCTACAGCGCGCCGTCGGTTACCGCGCCGAGTGAGGCTGAGCTCACCTGATTGGCGTATTTGGCCAGTACGCCACGAGAGTAGCGGGGTTTCGGCGGCTTCCAGGCCTTCAGGCGCCTGTCGAACTCGGTTTCGCTGATGTCCAGATGGATCTCGCGCTTGCCGGCGTCAATGGTGATCGCATCACCATTCTTGACGATTGCGATTGGCCCGCCAGCGGCGGCCTCGGGAGTGATATGTCCGACCACGAAGCCGTGACTGCCGCCGGAGAAACGTCCGTCTGTGATCAGCGCGACATCGTCGCCCAGCCCCTTGCCCATGACCGCCGATGTCGGCGCCAGCATCTCACGCATGCCGGGGCCGCCGACCGGCCCCTCGTAGCGGATCACGATGATGTCTCCCTTCCTGACCGTGCCATCGAGAATACGTTGCAGGGCTGTTTCTTCCGAGGCAAACACACGCGCGCGGCCCGTGAATGTCAGCCCCTCTTTGCCGGAAATCTTGGCAACCGCGCCAGTGGGCGCGAGATTACCGTATAGCACCACAAGGTGCCCGTCTTTCTTGATTGGCTTGTCTAACGGTCGCACGATCTTCTGGTTTTTCGGATAGGGCTTCACCTTGGCCAGATTCTGCGCCAGCGTTCGGCCAGTGACAGTCAGGCAATTACCCTCCAGCATGTCCGCATCCAAAAGCGTCTTCATGAGCGGTTGAATGCCGCCGATGGCGATGAGTTCGGCCATCAGAAAGCGTCCGCTCGGTTTGAGATCGGCCAGAACCGGTGTGCGCTTGCCGATGCGCGTAAAGTCATCGAGCTTCAGGTTCACGCCGGCGGCGTGCGCCATGGCGAGCAGATGCAGCACGGCGTTGGTCGACCCGCCCAGCGCGTTGACCACCGTGATCGCATTCATGAAGGCCTTGCGTGTCATGATGTCGCTGGGGCGAATGCCTTTCTTGATCATGTTCATCACAGCTGCACCGGCCTCGAAGCAATCCCGCTCCTTGGCGCGTGAAATAGCCGCCTGCGCCGAGCTGTTCGGGAGGCTCATGCCCAGCGCCTCGATGGCCGAAGCCATGGTGTTGGCGGTGTACATGCCGCCGCAGGAGCCCGGGCCCGGGATCGCCGCGGACTCGACCTGCGTGAGCTCCCTGGCGCTGATCTGCCTTTTCGCCCTGGCGCCGACCGCCTCGAACACCGAAACGATATCGACCTTTTTGTCGCGATGGACCCCGGGTAGGATCGTGCCGCCATAGACGAACACCGACGGCCTGTTCAGCCGCGCCAGCGCCATCAGACAGGCCGGCATGTTTTTGTCGCAACCGCCGATCGCGACTACGCCGTCGAAGCCCTCGCATGCGGCCACGGTCTCGATCGAGTCGGCGATGACCTCGCGTGAGACCAGCGAGTACTTCATGCCTTCGGTGCCCATGGAGATCCCATCGGAAATGGTGATGGTATTGAACACCACCGCTTTGGCGTTGGCCTTGTCGGCGCCGGCGGCCGCACGCTCGGCGAGTTGATCGATGTGCATATTGCACGGCGTGACCATGCTCCAGGTCGACGCGATACCGATCTGCGGCTTTTTGAAATCCGCGTCCTTGAACCCGACCGCGCGCAGCATCGAGCGGCTCGGGGCGCGCTCCATGCCGTCGACGACGATGGACGAATGCGCCCGTGACAGATTTTGCTTCGATGACTTGCGGCCCGCCATGCCTCCTCCCGTTGATGCCGAAACTGTCGGGGATTCTATACGATCGTATCGGTTTGGCCAGCGCGAAAAGCGATTTAGACGTGAAGGAGCGGCATTTCGTCGAGTATGGCAAAATTATGCCATTATCGAGCTTGTCCATTCTCCCTTATGAAACTCAAACTGCCCGACTTCTCGCGAGCGGACGTGCTGATCGTCGGCGATCTCATGCTCGATCGTTATTGGTATGGACAAACCGCTCGCATCTCTCCCGAGGCGCCGGTACCGGTGGTCAGGGTGCGGAATGTCGAAGAGCGCGCAGGCGCCGCAGGTAACGTGGCGCTCAACGTGGCGGCCCTCGGTGGCAAGGCCACGGTTGCGGGTCTGACGGGCGACGATGCGGCTGCCGCGAAACTGCGGGAAATACTCGGCCAACGGGGTGTAGACTGCCGGTTTAACCACGTGCGTGGTTGCGACACCGTAACCAAGCTGCGTGTGATCAGCCGTCAACAGCAGCTGATTCGTCTGGACTTCGAGGACGGCTTCATGGACTGCGATGCCAAAGCGCTGCAAACGCAATGCTGCGAGTTGCTCGGCGATGCGCATGTGCTGATTCTTTCGGACTATGGCAAGGGGACGTTACAAGCGGTTAGTGGATTTATCGAAGCGGTGCGGGCTGCGGGCAAGCCGGTGCTGGTGGATCCCAAGGGCAGCGATTTCGGCCGTTACCGCGGCGCGAGCGTGATTACGCCGAATCTGTCCGAGTTCGAATCCGTAGTGGGCGCCTGCGGGGATGAAAGCGCATTGGCAGAGCGCGCCGAGGCCTTACGCGCCGATCTGGACTTGCAGGCCGTGCTGATCACGCGCAGCGAGAAAGGTATGTCCTTGTTCGAATCAGGGCAGCCGCCTTTGCATCTGCCGACACGGGCACGCGAGGTTTTCGACGTGACCGGCGCCGGCGACACCGTTGTCGCGGCGCTCGGCGTCGGGCTTGCGGCGGGTTTGGATTTGCCGTCGGCGACGGCGCTTGCGAATTTGGCCGCCGGCGTGGTGGTCCGCAAGCTCGGCACCGCGACCGCGACCGTACAAGAACTACAAGCGGCCATGCTCACTCACGAACCCATGCGCGCTGGCGTCGTCGGCGCGGAGGAGTTGGTGGAGTTCGTGCGTAATGCGCAGACCGGCGGGGGGCGCGTAGTGATGACGAACGGTTGCTTCGATATCCTCCACGCCGGACACGTGTCTTATCTTGCCCAGGCAGCCGCACTCGGCGACCGGCTGATAGTGGCTGTCAACGACGACGACTCCGCGCGCCGCCTGAAGGGCCAAGGACGCCCTGTGAATTCACTCAGCCGGCGTATGGCCGTGCTGAGCGCACTGGAAAGCGTCGACTGGGTAGTGCCGTTCAGCGAAGACACGCCGGAAAGTTTGATCTGCGCGGTCAGGCCCGACACGCTGGTGAAAGGCGGCGACTATCGACCGCAAGACATTGCCGGCGGCGACTGCGTGCGCGCCAGCGGCGGCGAGGTGCGTACGCTGGATTTTGT
>JBPCXK010000363.1:0-2593 GCA_051008635.1 Gammaproteobacteria bacterium | reverse complement strand
GCTCCTCTCTGAGACTGGATCTCTCGCAAGCCGATGCCCAGTCCGACCCCACTCCGGAGGTCCCGGTCAGCCCGGTTGCGGATAACCCGGTTGCAGATGCCCGACCTGCTCCTTCCTCCTTGCGGCTGGATATTACGGATACCGACGTCCAGCTCGACCCGGCTGCGAAGGCCACCAGATAGCCCGGTCGGGGGTCGTGAGGCAGGTGGAGCGTTTACGGTCCGTCGCCTGGCTCTTCCCTCCTTAGGGCTCTGCCGGCGGTCGCGCCGGGGTGAGGCGGACTTTTCCACGCCTTGTCCACGGCCGCGCGCCTCAAACGCCGGCGTTGCGGTGGGCAAGGGGTGGTAAAGTCCGCCGTTGAGGGAACACAAGTTTTGGTTCCGGCCATGCCGGGTTAGGGCTCCGCCAGAAATAACTTTGGATCCCAACTATTCCGGACAGCAGTGAATAGGGTAGCGGCACATCCACTGTGCCGCGTGCGAGTGCGAGGCGCCGCGGTCCGTTGCTTGTTTTACTTGGACACGGCCGCCTCCGCCGGTGTGAACTCGGTATCAGTATGTGAATGCAGCACCCGTTGCTCTCGCGCCGCGCGTTGATGGCGCCGTCGGCTGCGGGAGTCCTGGCAGTTTGCGCAATATTGTCGTGGTCGCCCCACCTGACTCTCATGCGCCGGCGGCGGCAACGCGACTCCACAGGAACGACAGAAACACGAGGCCTCGAGACGGCAGGCCGGGCACTCGCGCAACTCGGCAGCGGTCAGGAAGACGCCATCACAGGAGTGGCATTCGCGCCGCAACAACTGACCCTCTTTCATCAGCCGAATCACGTCATGGCAATGGTTGATTTCGAGTGACGGACCTTCGTCCGTCTCGGGCGTGGTATTGACGAACATCGTGTATGCGCACGCGATCCGTTCCGCCGGATGCTCGACCCGGCCATAGACCTCGTAACACATCCAGAACCGCAGCGCCTCGATCAAACGGGAATCTCGGGTCTCCAACCAGTGGATTGGGTCGCGGCAATAGCGCGAAGCGCTCGCCCTGCCGTCCAGCGAACACAGTTGTATGCTCGCCGCCCTGGAAATCGAGGTCAGGATCTGCAACAGACGCGGTCGCGCGCCCATACCGGCGAGCCGATCTGCAAGCAGCAGATCACGCGCATTGTCGCGCCGTGTCTTGATAGCATTCATGGCTTGAATTTTCATCGTGCTACCCCTTGTCATTTAAGCGGCGGCCTGAACCAGGGCCGTGGTTTGCGCCAGCGATCTTGCCCGGCTGGCGCCTACGACTACCGGTGACACCAGCAGTTGCCTCCAGCATTGCCTGTTCTGACCATAACGCACGGCAAACAGGCCGCATGGATCTTCCGCCATGACACTTAAATCCTTGAGGCGGTATTGCAGCAATTTCTCCACCAGACTCGGTGGGAGATCAAACCACACCACCGACAATTCCGGCTCTATCAGGGTGCACCGCTGCAGCACGACAAGCGCCTGATGCTGCCACGCCTGGACGCTGGCGGGCAATGGCGGGCACACGGATGACGCGGCGACCGCCCCGTTCAATACCTCGGCAAGGTGACGGATCTGGAGTTGCACCAGCGGCTGGCCGCAGTTTGCGGCGCTCTCGCGCGCCTCGTCGTCGGCCGCCCGCATCAGCGATACCACGTCGCGGTCGAGCCCGAGCCGATTGAGGCCGGCATCAGAGTCCGTACTTGCTCGCGCGGCCAGCGCTATGGTGACACGATTAAGATCGCGTACATCGTCTCTCAACATTTCTATCATGGAGCCTCCTTGCCGGAAACCAGCAAAGTCGCCGCGGCGGTATTACGCAAGCGGCTCAGTATGGTTAAAACACTATCGGCGTACGCCAGTCCTCGGGACCTCTTCCGGCTGTGGTAACGCGCAATTCCCTCGCGCAGGTCTCCTCCCTGCTCGTCGATAGCCTCGCGGAGGATCCTGGCCGCCACCTCCACATTTCTCACCGGATCCAGCAGATCCGTTGGCGCGTCCACGCGGTGACCGTTCCAGTACCAGTTCACCTGCATCAGTCCAATATCCACGTTGACGCGTCGCCCGTTGGGCGCGAGCATCGCGAGCTGCGCGGCCGCAACCTCCCGGCTCGCATAGTGCTGGCCGCCGATCAGCGGCGAGCGCAACGTCCACGGCCAGGGCCGGGCGGCGCCGTCGGCAAACATGGCGCGCGACTCCTGCAACGCCACGGCATACAGCAGCAGCGGATCGATGTCGTGGGCTCGGCCCACGCGTTCCCATATGGTTTCCGCGTCCACGGTCGAGCAGGCGGGGCCCACGCCAACGGCGCAAAGTAATATCAAGGCAAGCATCATTCGGTCCTTCAAACCAGCCTCCCAATGTTTATCTGTTGCGCAACAGCCAACTGCGCAGATTGGTCCGGTCGACGCGTCGTCAAGCAATAACAACGCTGCTGAAGCCAACCGCACATCCAATCATCCAATCACGGAATTCGGCGTCCCGCGGCGGCTCCATCGATGCGTCTATCATCGCCGATGAGACGCGTGCGGCAATGAGAAACCCTCATGGAGGGCGGGTTGGGTTTAGGTGTAAAGGGGGGTG
>JBPCXK010000362.1:0-5980 GCA_051008635.1 Gammaproteobacteria bacterium | reverse complement strand
CACCACGAGCATGGTAAGCCCGAAGGCAACGATCACGCTTACAACAAAAGCGAGCAGCATGCCCAGCCACTGCCAGTTTTCGAGCAAAAACGTTCGTGTGGTCAGAGACGGCGAAAGCGCTGTCATGACATCACGCACGCGAAAGAACAACAAACGCTCCTTCGGCGCCGCCACGCCTTCGACCACCGGCATCGCCTCGATGGCGTTGAACAGATCCCGCAAAGTCTCCAGGGTGCCGCTGGTGAATTTCCACACCGTTTCTGCGCCATCTCGCTGCGGGGCAATGACAATGTTGCCGGCAGGATGCTCGAAGTAGATGTAAGGCAGCGGGCTCGTGGCGTCGTCTGGAATCTCCTGCCAGATAAGAAAGCTGATCCGGTTCAGCACCTGGCGCAAATAATCGGCAAGCAGCAGTGCCTCGGTAGCCTGCACGGATTCGTCAATGTTGGACAGGTCCATGGTGCGCAAGACGTGCTCCTGAGCGCTCGGCTCCGCTTGGTGCACGTTCTCGACAAAAGTACGCAAAGTGGCGCGCGGGCTGCGTAATTCCAGGTGTGTGTTCGGCCTCCGCCGCTTCTCCCCGCGGGCGGCGAGAAACGCATCCAGCGTTGCTTCCAGCACCTCGACGGGCTGCGCCGCCAACCGCCAGTGTCCCTCGGGGCTGCGCTTGAATTCGAGCAGAAAGGCTTCGTCCGTGCCCGCCTGCGTTAGCTCGACCTCCAGCGAGTCGCCGTCCGCCCCGGTGGGCACGCTCCAGATCTGCAGCGTGCACTGATCGATGACGTCGAACAGCGCAGTCGCGTTTGCGATGCGTAGTCCATCGACCATTTCCTCCGCGCCGGACCCGAAGTCGACCGCGGCGATGGCCGGCACGGTGAAATCGGTATGCCCGGCCCTTAGCTGGTTGAAAGCGACAAGAAAGGATCTGAGGGCGGCGCGAGGTGTGGAGAGATCGGGACTGAGAAATACAGAGGTATCTTTGGCGCCGGATACGCGGCCGCCGTTCCACCACTCGCCGCTGGCGAATCGGCCCATGAACGTCTGGCCGTCCGGCGCCATGGTGAAAACGAAGTCGCCGCTGTTTTGTTTTTCGATCCAGCGGCCGATCAGTAGTCTACCCGTCGCTCGGGCGTCGATGAGCCCGTCGTAGGGCTGATAGCTGCCGATGACCTGATCGCCGTTCTGTAGCAGATCGAGCCGTGCGCCGCCGCCACGCCACTGCGTATCCCACTGGCCGTTCCAGTCCGCGGTCTCTTGCGTTGCTTCCTGCGCCAGCGTGACGTTGGCTGGAACCAGAGCCAAGCAAAACAACCACGCCAGCTTACGGACAGCGTCGATGCTCATACGTCGCCGCCGTTCAAATCCATCTGTTGCGCCTGAAGATCCAGATCTGCGCCGCAACCACGATCACCAGCACGATGCACACGATAACGAATCCACCGCCGAACTCGGCGCCCGGTATGCCGCCAACGTTGACGCCGAGCAGGCCAGTCAGGAAGCCGAGCGGCAGGAAGATCACCGCGGCCAGTGACATGACATACATGCGGCTGTTGATCTGCTCGGACAAACGGCCTGCAAGTTCTTCCTGCATAACGCCTGCGCGTTCGCGCGCGGCGTCGAGGTCCTCGAGGTAGCGTGTGAGACGGTCTGCGACCTCGCGTAGTTGAATGCGATCGACATCTGTCAGCCAGTCCACTTTTTCCACCAACAGGCGCGACATCGCTTCACGTTGCGGGGCCATATAACGCCGTAAGGTGATGGCTTGTCTGCGGATGCCGGCGAGCCTGGTGCGCAGCTCACGGCTCTCGGTTTCGAGTATGGTGTGTTCCAGGTCTGCTACCTGATCGTCGATGTCATCGATGACGCCGGCCATACGCAATATCAAACGGTCGGCGACCTCAGTGAGAAATTCCCCCGCGCTGCGCGGCCCGCGCCCGGCGTGCAACGCGTCGCGAATGTCCTGGATGGACAACAGCTTGCGCGTGCGCGTGGTGACAATGAAATTCTCCTGCACCCACAGGCTTGCAGATACCATGTCCTCGGGATTGGCGCCCGGGTTGAGGTTGACGCCGCGCAGCGCCACCAGCAGGCCCTCACCCAAAGTCGTAGCGCGTGGCCGCGTTTCCTCGGCAGTCAGCGCCTCGCGAACGACCGGATCCAGGTTTTCCCGTCCATGGATCCACGCGGCGCCCCGCGGTCTGGTGTGATCGAGATGTACCCACAGCAACCCGTCGCCGGGCCGCCACTCATCGATGCCGGGCCAGCCGATCTCTTTGCCGCCACCTCTGCCATCCAGCAGGTAGGCGGCGATAAGCCCATCATCACCCGCGACGTCCGGATTCTCGGCGTCCACGTACGCTCCCCACGGTCGCACAGAATCGCTATGCTACTGGATTAGCGCCGTTGCGGGCAAAGAAGGCAACTTGCCCGGCGCAAGGACTCGGTGTGCCCGTCCACGCTCATGGGACCGCAAGCAGGGCCGGGCGGATCGCGCTGGAGCGGATTTCGTACGACTTACACCGCTTGCAGCGCAGGTTCGTCACTGCGCTCGCGAACCTCTCCGACAAACCGGTAGCCACGTCCGTGCACTGTCTGGATGAGCCGCTGTTGGCGCCCGCAGTCTCGGATCGCCTTACGAGCCTGCATCAAGCTGTGCGTCAACGTCGACTCGCACACGATACGTCCGTACCATATCTCATCCAGCAGCTCTTGCTTCGTCACCACCCGGTCGCGGTGTTTGAGGAGATAAGCCAGCACATCGAATACCCGCGGCTCGAGTGGGCATTGCTTGCCGGCATGGCGCAGCTCAAACAGGCGGGTGTCGAGCTCATGCTTCCCGAACGTGTAGATCATTGGTCGCACTCCGAGGTTTTCGGCCTTTGGACGCCGGTCCAACGTGTTCTCGCCATAACCGTGATGTAACCAGTGTGTCAATTTTTTGGCCTGCGGGGCGGTGTATCTCTGCAATGTAAAGGGCTCGTGACAATTCTATTAGCGAGATCCAATGGAAGTCTGTGAAATTTTCACGCAAAACCCCACAAAATCCTCAAGCTTGTTCCGGTCTATGCCGCTAGTCTCCATGTTAATCAACGCATGGGAGTTTCGTTCAATGAACATCTGGTTGTTACTGGTATTACTGGCAGGCGTTATCTATTCCGCTTTTTTGCTGTGGCACTGGCGCGCTACGGATCATGCCGCTGACGCTTGGGAGCCGCCGTTGCCCGCAAAGCCGCGCCCCCGTGCGGCGCCGGATTATTACTCGACGCTGTCACTGCATCCGCGGATAGTGTTTTCGTCTTTCCTGTTTCCGGTGACACGCACGGATAGGCGCCGGTAGCGCGATATATCGCCGGCGTCGCACCTGAGTTCGCTCACGACAACAGCGGGCGCCTTGTCTGATCGCCGCGGCATTGGTCTTTGCGAGTCTCTGTTTCGAGTTCAACTTGGCTGCGGCCCGCTTGTTCAGATGTCGTGATTGGCCTGTTGAAGAAAACCTGGAGCCGCCTCATTGCTGGGACAGATCCCTTCTCAGGCGCTGAAACTCGGGCGATCCGCGCAAGATACCGTCGGCTGCCCGGGTTAACTCGTCCACGGTTGCCGCGGGTAGCTTGAGTGATGTCGGCAATGTTCTGAAAAAGCGTCGCTGCGGGGTGGCCAGCGCCTCGAATGTCACTTCAATGACGTAGTAGTCGACCTGCTCGCAATCGATACCACCGCACAGGCGTAAACGCGCCCGTTCGCGCCATGCCGTCAGGTATTGCCGTAACAGCAACAGGGTCTCGAAGTTGTAGCGATTGACCTGAATGTCGGTCGCGGACTTTACGGTTTGCGCCAGCGGGGGTTCGCGCCCGTTCGTATCGACGATGGCGTCCGGCGTTGTCTCCGCGTTGACGACAACGAAAACGATCCGCTGCACTTCGTTGCTGTCGATTCGCGGGCTCGGTCCGAGCGATGTGCCCGTGAGGTTAATCGCATGCATGGCGCTACGCACCCCGAGGTTGTCCGCGACACCGCCGTCGATCAGATGCACGTAAGGCCGATCGGTCGCGTCGAGGTACGACAATATCCGCCCCGCCTGGTGCGAGCGCCGGGGGTAGGCGTTGGAGGCAATCGTCCGCGCGATCCATTGCGGTGTTTCATACTCGCATCGACCGGCGTGGTTGCGCAGCACGATGTCGCTGAACACCACCGGCACCGCGGCGGAGGCGGCGACCGCGCGTGAAACCGGAAACGCGGACAACCGGGAACACATGAGATCGAACTGTTCCTGCGAAAAGGCAAACGGTGTCCCGCGTGTCATGTCCGTGGCATTGATGTGGATTTCGGGCCCGCCGTTGGCGCGTATGTCGGCAAACACCGCGCCGTCGAAGATATGACTGTCGTAATAGTCCGCAGCCAGCTCGCTGCGATTGTAGCGGCCCGAGCTCAAGCGCCACCAGTTCGACGGCCAGAACACACGCCAGGACAGCGCCCCCTGCACATTACGCTTTAGAAATCGCGGTTCGAAGTCCCCGAATATCCGCTCTCCGAACACGCCGTAGTAGGCGGCCGTGAAGCTGCCGCCCGACACCGATGAGATCACATCGACTTCGTCCAGCAAGCGCCGCCCGCCGTTGTAGCCGGCGAGATTGGTTTGCCCCAGAGTCTCCAGCGCGCCGTAGGCCAGCGCTGCAGCGCGCGTGCCGCCGCCGGAGAAAGTCAGCACCATGAGCAAGTGCGGCGAACTGCCGTTCGCATCCACCGGCGCTTGTTCGCGCGCCGGCTCGAGCGCGTCCAGCGGTTCGTTAACTGGGTAACGCGCACAGGCCGAAAGTGCTGTGGCCATGAGCAGCACAGCAACGGGTTTGAGTCTGGACATGGGCCGGCTTTTCTCCAGCGCAAAAGATAGGCGATTGCGTTCACGGCAACAAGGCGCCCCGCTCTGTGCGGTCAAATTCCCTGACGCGGGTGACCACAGCGTGCATCGCGAACGTGCTGGTAAGCGCCCTTGCGCCCGTCCCGGCGCGGGCTCACAATCGGCCTATGCCGCAAGCCCCGCATTTGCTGGAAATGATCAGCAAGCTGATCGCCGAGCCATCGGTCAGTAGTGTCTCCCCGACTCTGGACATGGGTAACCGTGCGGTGATCGATTTGCTCGCCCTCTGGCTCGACGATCTCGGTTACACGGTGGAAATCCTCCCGCTTCCCGCGCGTAAGAACAAGGCGAATCTCATTGCAACCCGCGGTGGCGGCGAGGAGGGGCTGGTGCTCTCCGGCCACACGGACACCGTGCCGTATGACGACGGCGCATGGCATTACGATCCGTTTACGCTCACCGAGTATGAAGGCCGCCTGTATGGCCTGGGCACGGCGGACATGAAAAGCTTTCTACCGATCGCGATCCATGCGGCCGCGCAATTCGCAACGAAAGACCTGCAGCGGCCCATCACGATTCTCGCAACTGCCGACGAAGAAAGCACCATGGCGGGCGCGAAGCTGCTGGAAAACGAGGGTCGCCGCCTCGGGCGGCATTGCGTCATCGGTGAGCCGACCAGTCTCAAACCGGTTCGCCAGCACAAAGGCGCCATGATGGAAGCGATTCGTCTCGTCGGACAATCCGGTCACGCGAGCGACCCCCGGCTTGGCAACAGTGCGCTGGAAGGCATGGCCGACGTCATGCGCGAATTGATCGCTTATCGCGAGGAGCTCGCGGCGCGCCACCGCGATCCCGCTTTCGACGTCCCCGGGCCGACGCTGAATCTCGGTCACATCCACGGCGGCGACAATCCCAACCGGATCTGCGGGGAATGCGAGTTGTCGATCGACATCCGCGTGCTGCCGGGCATGGATATTGACGAGCTGCGTGAAGATCTGCGCCGCAGGGTGGCGGTAGTTGCCGAACGGCGGAGTGTAACACAGCCCCCTACTGCCACCTCCAACGGCTTTCTCTTACCCACACCCCCCGCTGCCGCCGAGTCCGTAAGCTTGTCCATCTCGTTGG
>JBPCXK010000361.1:0-3714 GCA_051008635.1 Gammaproteobacteria bacterium | reverse complement strand
CACCCACCCCTGGCCTGACACGCGTTTTCGCCGTTATCACCCGAGGCAGGAGCCGTATGCGGGAATTCCGCACGTACGGATCTGTGCGGGGGGCGCCCCGTGAGGGGCGTTCCTACCGCGACTAGCTTGCGATCCGGTGCTTGCTCGCCTTATGCTCCCTCCCGTATACAAACAGCGGGTGGAGGTCGGCGCTATGCGAACAGACGCAGACTGCATTTTCTGCAAGATCGTGGCTGGGGAAATCCCGTGCTTCAGACTCTTCGAGGATGACCAAACACTGTCCTTTATGGACATCAACCCGGCCAATGAGGGTCACGCGCTGATCATTCCCAAAGAACACTGGGAAGATGTCTACGCCATTCCGGACGAGCTGATATCGACCGTGACTACGACAGCAAAAAGGATCGCCGGTGCCGCGCAGGCGACCGTGACCCCCGACGGCGTTAACCTCGTGCAATGTAACGGTAAAGGCGCTGGGCAGTCGGTTTTTCACTTTCACATGCACGTGCTGCCGCGCTGGAATGACGACGGGCTCGAACTCAACTGGAGCATCAAGCCCGGCGACATGCAGGCCATCGAGGAACTCGCCGTGAGGATTCGAGAGAACTTGTAAAAGTTCTGGCCATGTCGCGTAGCCGCGTAGCCCACGTAACACTATGATTTCATGAAGGTATTCTGCGGTTGATCTCGCCGAAAAGACTGGCTAGCATACCTGGAACGCCCGGAAGGGATTCCACCGACATATAACCAACAACTACAAGCTGGACGCATTGCGTAATACGACATCGGTACTGACTGCCACCCAATCCAATATGACTGATCTGTCGGAACTCGACACGTTTCCGAAGTTGCTGCTGGATCGCGCGCGGCGCTTTGGTGACAAGGCCGCCATTCGCGAGAAGGAATTCGGCATCTGGCAGACGTGGACGTGGAGCCATGTCGGCAAGGAGGCGCGCGCCTTCGCATGCGGACTGGCGGCGCTGGGGCTCGAACGCGCTGATAAAGTGGCCATCGTCGGCGACAACCGTCCACGCCTGTACGAATCTATGTGCGCCGCACAGTGTCTGGGTGGCGTTCCGGTGCCGATGTATCAGGATTCCGTGGCTGACGAGCTTGTTTATGTGGTCGATCACGCCGAGGCCCGCTACGCGATCGCAGAGGATCAGGAGCAGGTCGACAAGCTGCTGGAGATCAGGGACCGCTGCCCGAAGCTGGAGGTGATCGTCTATCTCGACGCGCGCGGCATGCGTAGCTACGAGCAGGACGATCTTTACAGCTTCGATGATATTGTCGAACGCGGCCGAGCCTACGACAAAGAGCATGTCGGCTTTTTCCTCGACGAGATCACGCGTGGTTCCGGCGATGACATTGCAATTATCCTCTACACATCCGGTACCACGGGCAAACCCAAGGGAGTGATGCTGACTCACAGCAACGTGCTCGTGACCGCGCGCAACGCGGTGGAGCGCGACGGCCTGAAGCAGGATGAAGAAGTACTGGCGTATCTGCCGATGGCCTGGGTAGGTGACAACATCTTTTCATTCGGCCAGTCGTACGTCGCGGGTTTTTGTGTGAGTTGTCCGGAAAACGGTGAGACCGTAATGCACGATATGCGTGAGATCGGGCCGACTTACTTCTTCGCGCCACCGCGCATCCTCGAAAATGTTCTGACTTCGGTCATGATTCGTATCGAGGACGCCGGATGGCTCAAGCGCAGGATGTTTCATTTTTTCATGGAAGTGGCGCGCCGCTCGGGTCCGGGTATTCTCGAAGGCAGGGCGGTGCCGCTTGTCGACCGGTTGCTTTACACGCTGGGTAACGTGCTCATTTATGGGCCCTTAAAGAACACGATGGGCTTCAGCCGCATCCGCAAGGCTTATACCGCGGGCGAGGCGATCGGGCCTGAAATCTTCGATTTTTTCCGTTCGCTTGGCATCAACATGAAACAGCTTTACGGCCAGACCGAGGCCGCGGTGTTTGTCACGATGCACCCGGACGGACAGGTCAAACCCGATACAGTCGGCACCCCGGCGCCGGATGTCGAGATCAGGATCGCGGATAACGGCGAGGTCATGTACCGCAGCCCCGGTGTGTTTCACAGCTACTACAAAGATCCGCAAGCAACGGACGAAACCAAGACCGACGACGGCTGGGTCCACACCGGTGACGCAGGCGTGATCGATGAGGACGGTCATCTGCGCATCATCGACCGTGCGAAAGATGTCGGCAAGCTGACCGGTGGCGCGATGTTTGCCCCCAAGTACATCGAAAACAAGCTCAAGTTTTTCCCTGAGATCAAGGAAGCCGTCACCTTTGGCCATGAGCGCGAACATGTCGCAGCGTTCATCAACATCGATCTGGAAGCCGTCGGCAACTGGGCCGAGCGTAACAACATTGCCTACGCCAGCTATCAGGAGCTGGCCGCGCACACGCAGGTCTATGATCTCATCCAGGGCTGCGTGGAAAAAGTGAACCGGGATCTGGCACAGGATCCGCAGCTTGCCGACTCGCAAATCACGCGTTTCCTCGTGCTGCACAAAGAACTCGATGCCGACGACGGTGAGCTCACGCGCACGCGCAAGGTGCGTCGTCGCATCGTCGCTGACAGGTATGGCGCGCTGATCGAGGCGCTCTATTCCGGCCGCAACAACTGTGCGATTGAAACCGAAGTAACATTCGAGGATGGCCGCAAAGGCGCTATCCATGCCGATCTGGGAATTCGGCAGTCGAGCACTTTCGAACCGGTGGCGCGGGCAAGCTGACAGGGCGCCGGGGAGTCACGTGGAAGCAACGAGCACCCGGCCGGTGGCGCAGCGCCTTACCTTGCACGACGCGCAGGACATTGTTGAACTCGATCTTTGCGGGCTCGAGATTGGCAGCGACCACGACGTAGACGCTCTGCATCAGGACGTCGACAATCAACTCACCGGCACCGGCAAGCAGTGGTATTTCCTCGTCAACTACACAGGCGCCGGTATCGCAGCCGGCGCCTGGAACCACTTCATGGAACGCGGGCGGGAGCTTGCTGCGCAACACGGTCTGGGGGCGGCGCGCGTGGGCGTGACCGGTGAGGCCCGCGAGGCGTTGCGGGCGTGCGCCCGTGCAGACCAGTCGTTCCGCGCGAATCTTTACGACAACCGCGACAGCGCACTGCTGGCGCTGACGGAGCTGCGCAAGCGCAGGCAGGCGGTCGGCGAAGACGCAGTCAAGGCTTACCTGAGCGTCGACAACGTCAATCTGGGATTCGGTGGCGTCAAGGCCCTGGATCACGTCGGCTTCAATGTGCAACGGGCTGAGATCTTCTCGATCATCGGGCCCAACGGCGCCGGCAAGACCTCAATGCTGAATGTCATCAGCGGCTTTTACAAGCCCAGCAGCGGTCGCATCACCTTCGACGGCCAGGACCGCACACGGATGGGTCCGGAGTCGGTTGCGCGTTTGGGGTTTGCACGCACCTTTCAGAACATCGCCCTGTTCAAGGGTATGTCGACCCTTGACAACATCATGACCGGCCGCCTGCTCAAGATGCGCCGCAACTTCCTGTGGCAGGCGCTCTATCTCGGGCCGGCCCTCAAGGAGGAGATCGAGCACCGCGACGCGGTCGAGCGGATCATCGACTTCCTGGAGATCCAGTCCATACGCAAAACGCCGGTCGGCCGCCTGCCCTACGGCCTACAGAAGCGCGTCGAGCTCGGCCGGGCGCTCGCCATGGAG
>JBPCXK010000360.1:0-5659 GCA_051008635.1 Gammaproteobacteria bacterium | reverse complement strand
GCGCCGGGAAAATGCTATACCGAGCACTATGTGCCCGCGCAATACAAGACCGAAACCGAGCAGGTCATGGTTCAGGAAGCCGCATTCCAGATCAAGGTCGTGCCCGCGAAGTACGAGCAGATCGAGGAACAGGTCATGGTGAAAGAGGCCGCTACCAAACTCGTTGAAGTCCCCGCCGAGTATGCGACCGCCAGTGAGGAGGTAATGGTCACGGCCGCCACGACCGAATGGAAGAAAGGACGCGGGCCGGTCGAGAAGATCGACAACAGCACAGGCGAAATCCTGTGTCTGGTGGAAGTCCCCGCCGTATACGAGACCGTGGAAAGACGCGTGCTCAAGACTGCGGCGTCGACCAAGACAGTCGAGATTCCGGCTGAGTTCAAAGTCCAGCGCGTGAACAAGCTGATCGAGCCTGCCCGCGAAGAGCGCACGGAAATCCCGGCCAAGTTCGAGGCCCTGACCAAGCGTACGAAAGTCGCCGATGACAAGACGTTCTGGACGCTCAGCACGGAAGAGGCCAGCGAAGGCAAGGCCACCGGCAGGACCTTGTGTCTGCGCGAGACGCCGCCAGTGTACAAGACCGTCAAGCAACGCAAGCTGAAGACTCCGGCCACCACGCAGGTGAAGGAGATCCCCGCACAGTACAAGACCGTGAAGATGCGCAAGGTGGCGGCTCCCGCGTCCGAAAAGAGTACCGAAATCCCGGCGAAGACACAGGTCGTGACGCGCAAGGTCAAGGTTACGGACGAGGTTCTCGAGTGGAAGCCCGTATTGTGCGAGACCAATATGTCGAAGAGCCTGGTGTCGGACATCCAGCGCGCCTTGCAGAAGGCCGGCCACTACGAGGGCCCGATCGACGGCATCATCGGCAAACAGACAATGACGGCGGTCGACGGCTATCAGCGCGAGAAGGGCATGGCCCGCGGGGGACTTACCATGGCCTCGTTGAAGGCACTCGGCGTCAATCCCTGAGGACGGAAGACAGAGGACGGAGGACGGAAGACAGTCATCTGTTTTCAGTCCTCAGCCCTCTGTCATTTTACTCTCATCCCCGGCCGCGCGCCGTCGTCCGGATTCAGCAGAAAGATATCGGCGCCGCCGGGTCCGGCTGCGAGCACCATCCCTTCGGAGACGCCAAAGCGCATCTTGCGCGGGGCGAGATTGGCGACCATGACCGTGAGCCGACCTTCGATATCCTCTGGTCTGTAAGCGGACTTGATGCCCGCGAACACGTTGCGCGTTTCGCCGCCGAGGTCGAGTGTGAGCTGCAATAGCTTGTCGGCCCCGTCGACATGCGCGGCCTTGACGATTTTCGCCACACGTAAATCCACTTTCGCGAATTCGTTGTACGGTATCTCCGTATCCACGGGGTCCTGCGCCAACGGCCCGCTGGACGCGTTTGCCGCGCTAAGATCCTGCTTCGATTCCTCGATGATAGCATCCAAAGGCGCCTGTTCGATCCGTGTCAGCAGGGGCTTGAAGCGGTTGATGCGGTGATCGAGCAAAGCCGTCTGCAGGCTTTCCCAGTCCAGCGGCCCGGTGTTCAGAAACGCCTCAGACTCCGCAGCGGTGCGCGGTAGCACCGGCTTGAGATAAGTGATCAGCACCTTGAACAGGTTGAGGCCCATTGTGCAGACGTCCTGCACAGTCTGTTCTTTGCCTTTCTCTTTCGCCAGCACCCAGGGCTTGTGCCCGTCGATGTACTGATTCGCCTCATCGGCCAGTAGCATGATTTCGCGCATGGCGCGCGCGAACTCGCGCGTCTCGTAAAGCTGCGCGATGTCCGGGCGCGAGGCGAAGCGCCGGTACAGATCCGGCCCTGCCAGTGTGCTGGCGAGTCGACCATCGAAACCTTTGTTGATGAACCCCGCGCAGCGGCTGGCAATGTTGACGACCTTGCCGACGAGGTCGCTGTTCACCTTCGCCATGAAGTCGCCGAGACTGAGGTCGATATCCTCGATGCCATCGCTCAGCTTGGATGCGAAGTAGTAGCGCAGGTATTCCGGATTCAGATGATTCAAATACGTACGCGCCTGAATGAACGTACCGCGCGACTTCGACATCTTCTGGCCGTCGACGGTGAGAAAGCCGTGACAGTACACCGCGCTCGGCATGCGAAAGCCACCGGCATTGAGCATGGCCGGCCAGAACAGCGTGTGAAAATACGCAATGTCCTTGCCGACGAAGTGATACGCTTCGGCTTTGCTGTCCGCGCGCCAATAGGTGTCGAAGTCCGTGCCGGTTCGCTCACAGTAATTCTTGAAGCTCGCCAGATAGCCGATCGGCGCGTCCAGCCACACGTAGAAATATTTGCCGGGCGCGTCCGGGATCTCGAACCCGAAGTAGGGCGCGTCGCGTGATATATCCCAGTCGCGCAGACCGGCATCGAACCATTCCTTGAGCTTGTTGGCGATCGCGGGCTGCGTGTGCCCACGCGTCCAGTCGCGTAGCACGGTTTCGAAGTCGCCGAGCTTGAAGAAATAATGCTCGGATTCCCTGAGCACCGGCGGCGTGCCGGAAATAACGGACACCGGGTTTTTCAGATCCGTCGGTGAATATGTGGCGCCGCAGTTTTCGCAGGAATCCCCGTACTGATCCGGCTCGCCGCAGCGCGGGCATTCGCCCTTGATGAAGCGGTCCGGCAGAAACATCTTCGCTTCGTCATCGTAGGCCTGCTCGATAGTGCGGCGGGTGACGTGACCGCCGTCGCGCGAGCGGGTGTAGATCAGCTCCGAGAATCCTCTATTTTCCTCGCTGTGCGTGGTGTAGTAGTTGTCGTAGCCGATCAGAAAATCGTCCAGGTCAGCCTTGTGCTCTTTGCCCACACGCGCGATGAGCGCCTCCGGTGTGATCCCTTCTTCGCGCGCCTTGAGCATAATGGGCGTGCCGTGCGCGTCGTCGGCGCACACGAACGTGCAGTCGCGCCCGCGCAACTTGTGAAAACGCACCCAGATGTCGCCCTGAATGTGCTCCAGCATGTTGCCCACGTGCAGCGGGCCGTTGGCGTAGGGCAGGGCGCAGGTAGCGAGCAGTTTGCGGTTTGAAGCGGCCACTTGTCAGTGGGTGAACAATTAGGGCTTGCGAAAGACGGCGTACGATAGCAGCCCGCCCGCTAGCGCGCCAGCCATGATATATAATGGCGCGTTCATTCTTAAGCACGCAGCAAGGCACGAGGTGGACCGCGTATGACCCAGGTTTCCAAACAACAGATCGAGGCTGCCCTCAAGCAGGTCGAGGACCCGTATGCCGAGCAAGATCTGCTCTCGAGCAAAGCCGTCAAGGATGTTCGTGTCAATGGCGGCAAGGTCGAGGTCGACATCGTGGTGGGTTATCCCGCCAAGGGGTTTAGGGACGAGCTCGCCAGGCGCGTCACGGACAAGGTCAACGCGGTCGACGGCGTCACCGACGCCAGGGTCGATATCAGCTGGAAGATCGAGGCCCATTCGGTACAAAAGAGCCTCAAGCCGATGGAGAACATCAAAAATGTCATTGCCGTCGCCTCGGGCAAGGGTGGCGTAGGCAAGTCCACCACGGCGGTGAATCTGGCGCTTGCGCTATCCGCTGAGGGCGCCATCGTGGGTGTGTTGGACGCCGATATCTATGGTCCGAGTCAGCCGCGCATGCTGGGTGTCTCCGGCCAGCCGCAATCCACTGACGGCAAGAGTCTGGAGCCGCTCATGAGTTACGGCGTGCAGGCCATGTCGATCGGGTTTCTGATCGATGAGGAAACGCCGATGATCTGGCGCGGCCCCATGGTGACACAGGCGCTGGAGCAACTGCTGACGGACACGCGCTGGCGCACGCTCGACTATCTGGTCATCGATCTGCCGCCCGGCACCGGCGACATCCAGCTTACGCTGGCGCAAAAGATTCCGGTCAGCGGCGCTATCATCGTGACGACACCGCAGGACATCGCCCTGCTCGACGCGCGCAAGGGTCTGAAAATGTTCGAGAAGGTCGAAGTGCCGGTGCTCGGCATCGTCGAGAACATGAGTACGCATATTTGCAGCCAGTGCGGACACGAGGAGCACATCTTCGGCGCCGGTGGCGCCGAGCGCATGGCGCGCGAATCCGATATCGACGTGCTGGGTGCCCTGCCGCTGGACATCAACATCCGCGAGCAGGCCGACAGCGGCAAACCGACCGTGGTCGCCATGCCCGACAGCCGCATCTCGGAGACCTATCGTGACATCGCACGCCGCGCCGCCGCCAAGCTCGCCGCGCGTGGCAAAGACTACAGTGCAAAGTTTCCAAAGATCGTCATTCAGAACAACTAGCCCGCATATCTCACCACGGGGCGAGATGATCGCGCAGAGATTTGATTTTACAAGGCATTTTCCGAAGGAGTGGAATACGGGCTGTATTTCCGAGAAGAAGAAAATGCGTTGTGGAATCAAAGATCAAGCCAGCGCCGTCATCGTGGTGAGAAATGCGGGCCAGCCTGCAACTCCCCTGGGAGCGACAACATGATTTATTTTCGAGGCCCGAGGTTGGGGCGTGTGTGCGTATTTGCAATGATGCTCGTGCTCAGCGGCTGCGCCGGGCTCGAACAAATCGTTCAGACCCCGGCGGCGGTGGTGGAAAACGTCGAGCTCGGCAATGTAGGCGTGCAGGGTATGACGGCCTTGTTCACGCTCAAGGTCGACAATCCTAACGCCTTCGCGCTGGCCGTGAGCGGGCTCGGCTACGCGCTGTCTCTGAACGGGCGCGAGCTGTTCCAGGGAGAGAGCGACCAGAGTATTTCGGTACCGGCCAATGGCAGCGGCTCCGTGACGCTACCCATAACGGTGGGTTTCGCGGATCTGATGGAAGCCGTGCCCAATCTGTTGACCAGCCGGGCCGTCGACTACGAGTTCAACGGCTTCGCCAAGGCCGGGCCGTTCAAGATTCCCTATCGCCGCAACGGCCAGTTCGATTTGCAATCAGCCCTGCGTCTGATGGCGCCGAAAGCCACGCCGCCGCCGGCCTAAAAATAGTGCCCATCAAGTCGGACAAGTGGATTCGGCGCATGGCCGAGCAGCACGGTATGATCGAGCCGTTCGAGCATTCGCAGGTGCGTACCAACGGCGACGGCCGCGTGATCTCCTACGGCACCTCGAGCTACGGTTACGATGTGCGCTGCGCGGGCGAGTTCAAGATCTTCACCAACATCAACTCCGCGGTGGTCGATCCTAAAGGCTTCGACGCCGAAAGCTTCGTGGATGTCCGCGCCAATGTATGCATCATCCCGCCCAACTCGTTCGCCCTGGCCCGCACCGTCGAGTACTTCCGGATTCCGCGCAATGTGCTGGTGATTTGTCTCGGTAAATCGACGTACGCCCGCTGCGGCATCATCGTCAACGTCACGCCGCTCGAACCCGAATGGGAAGGGCACGTGACCCTCGAATTCTCGAACACCACCCCGCTGCCGGCCAAGGTCTACGCCAACGAAGGCGTCGCGCAAGTGCTGTTTCTGGAGTCCGACGAGGTGTGTGAGACATCGTACAAGGATCGCGGCGGCAAGTATCAGGGGCAGCAGGGGGTGACGCTGCCGAAAACCTGAGAAGGAGCTGGTACGGAGGGAGTTGAGCAAGCTCGCGCCTCGTGGCATGCGAATCGGTCGGGAGAGATCACTGGGTCTGACCTTTGTACCAGGTCGAGAGTAGTGTTACGCTATACG
>JBPCXK010000359.1:0-3523 GCA_051008635.1 Gammaproteobacteria bacterium | reverse complement strand
GTCGCCGGCTTCCAGCAGGGCCTGACAGAGATTGTAAAGACAGTGTTTGGCGCCGTTCGACACCAGGATTTGATCCGGTGCATATTCGAGTGCGTTATCGCGGGCGAATTTACCCACGATCGCCTGCTTGAGTGCAGGCGTGCCGTCCGCTGCCGTGTATTTTGTTTGGCCGGCCTGCATGGCCGCCAAGGCGGCCTGCTTGATATGCTCCGGCGTGTCGAAATCGGGCTCGCCCGCGCCCAGGCCGATGATATCCCGGCCTTCCGCGCGCAGCTTGCCGGCGAGCTCAGTGACAGCGATAGTCGGCGACGGCTTTATCGCCTTGACGCGAGAGGCAAGTTTGATTTCCATGGACCAGGCTTTGCTTAGAGTGAAGTCAAAGGGCGTTATCATACTTGATGTGTGCAGTTGAGATAAGACGATGAACCGCGCTTTCAAGCTCGAAGCGAACTACCAGCCTGCGGGCGATCAGCCCAATGCGATCGCAGAATTGACAGAAGGGCTGGGGGACGGGCTCGCGCACCAGACGTTACTTGGCGTTACCGGTTCGGGCAAGACCTTTACGATCGCCAACGTCGTGGAACGCGTGCAGCGCCCGACTATTGTCATGGCGCCCAATAAGACCCTGGCGGCGCAGCTCTACGGCGAGATGAAAGAGTTCTTTCCGCGCCATGCGGTCGAGTACTTCGTCTCTTACTACGACTACTACCAGCCCGAAGCTTACGTGCCGTCGTCCGACACTTACATTGAGAAGGACGCATCGGTCAACGAACATATCGAGCAGATGCGCTTGTCTGCGACCAAGGCCTTGTTCGAGCGCCGCGACTGCGTGATCGTAGCCACAGTCTCGGCGATCTACGGTCTCGGCGACCCACGGTCCTATTTGAAGATGGTCCTGCATCTCGACCGCGGGGACCAGATCGATCAGCGCAAGATACTCAGACGCCTCACCGAGCTGCAATACGCGCGCAACGATTACGAGCTGCGGCGCGGCACTTTCCGCGTGCGCGGCGAGGTCATCGATGTCTATCCCGCAGACTCCGAGCGCGATGCCGTACGCGTCGAGCTGTTCGACAACGAGATCGAGAATCTGAGTTACTTCGATCCGCTCACCGGCGAGATGCTCCGGCGCGTGCCGCGCCTGACCATCTATCCCAAGACCCACTATGTCACGCCGCGCGAAGTGCTCCTGCAAGCCGTCGAGGAAATCCGTGAAGAGCTCGGCGTCCATCTCCCACGACTGCGCGATGCCAACAAACTGGTCGAGGCGCAGCGCCTGGAGCAACGCACGCAGTACGACCTCGAGATGATCACGGAGATCGGCTACTGCCCCGGCATCGAAAATTACTCGCGCTACCTGTCGGGCCGCGCTGCCGGCGAACCGCCTCCATGCCTGCTCGACTACCTGCCGGACGACGCGTTGATGGTCGTCGACGAAAGCCACGTCTCGATTCCGCAGTTCGGCGGTATGTACCGCGGGGACCGCTCACGCAAAGAGACGCTGGTCGAGTATGGTTTCCGGCTGCCCTCCGCGCTGGACAACCGGCCATTGAAATTCGAGGAGTTCGAGGCGTTGGCGCCGCAGATGATTTTCGTCTCCGCCACGCCCGGTCCCTACGAGGAAAAACGCGCTGGTGCTGTCGTCGAACAGCTTGTGCGCCCGACGGGTTTGGTCGATCCGGATGTCGAGGTACGGCCGGTGGAAACTCAGGTCGACGACGTGCTGTCCGAGATCAACGAGCGGGCGAAGAAAAACGAGCGCGTGTTGATCACGACCCTGACCAAACGCATGGCCGAAGACTTGACCGAATACCTCAACGAACACGGTGTGCGCGTGCGTTACCTGCATTCGGATATCGAGACGGTCGAACGCGTCGAGATCATTCGCGATCTGCGATTGGGTGAATTTGACGTGTTGGTCGGTATCAACCTTTTGCGCGAGGGCTTGGACATCCCCGAGGTTTCGCTGGTGGCGATACTCGACGCCGACAAGGAAGGCTTTTTGCGCTCTGATCGCTCTCTCATTCAGACCATGGGGCGGGCCGCGCGCAACATCAACGGCCGCGTGATCATGTACGCGGAGGCGGTGACGGGGTCTATGGAGCGCGCAATCGGCGAGACCAACCGCCGCCGCGAGAAACAGATTCAATTCAATGAGCAACACGGCATCACCCCCAGGGGCGTGCGGAAAAAGGTCGCCGATATCATGGAAGGCGCTTACGCGGGGAGCCAGCTCGCGCCGGCCAAACGTTATGCAAAAGTCGCCGAGGAGGTGCTCGAATACGGTCAGCTCGAGGGCCCGGAGCTGGTAAAGCGGGTCAAGGAAATGGAAGAACGCATGTTCGAGCACGCCCGCAATCTGGAATTCGAGGAAGCCGCGCGGTTGCGCGATCAGATCCGGAGCCTGAAGCAGTCGAGCATGGGTCTGTCGACCGCCGCGAACTCACAGAACACCGCGGCGTGATGCAGCGCGTGACCATCGATGCTGCCTGATTTTCCGTTCGTTACGCTTGTCTTGCGCGCTTGCCTGCACAGGATTTATTTGCTACCGTTTGCGCCCCCTTAGGCGCGTAGCTCAGTTGGTTAGAGCACTACCTCGACACGGTAGGGGTCGCTGGTTCGAATCCAGCCGCGCCTACCACGGGTTTCGCGTCACTATCTCTTCAAAATCACGTGGCCTCTCGTAGCGGTCACCACTGGAGATCGAGCAATGCCCCAGATCACCCTCCCGGACGGTTCGCAACGTTCTTTCGACATGCCCGTGAGCGTGCGGGAAATCGCTGAATCCATCGGCCCCGGCCTTGCCAAAGCGGCACTGGCCGGCAAGGTCGACGGCCGGCTCGTTGACACCGCATATGTTGTAAACGATGACGCCGCTGTCGCCGTTGTCACAGCCAAGGAAGACGACGGTCTCGAGATCATCCGGCATTCCACCGCGCACCTGCTGGCGCAAGCGGTAAAGGACTTGTTTCCCGAGGCGCAGGTGACTATCGGGCCGGTCATCGAAGACGGTTTTTACTACGACTTCGCCTTCGAGCGCGCGTTTACGCCCGGGGACGTCGAGGCGATCGAAGCGCGAATGCACAAGCTCGCCAATGAAAACCTCGCGGTCGAGCGCACGGTCATGGCGCGCGATGAGGCGATTCAGTTTTTCCGCGGCATGGGCGAAGAGTATAAGGCCAGGATCATCGAGGACATTCCGGCCAACGAGGAGCTTTCCCTATACCGGCAGGGTGATTTCATCGATCTGTGCCGCGGGCCGCACGTGCCGAACACTTCGCACCTCAAAGCGTTCAAGCTGACCAAGGTCGCGGGTGCATACTGGCGTGGCGATTCCAGCAACGAGATGCTGCAGCGGATCTATGGCACTGCCTGGCCGGACAGCAAGCAGCTCAAGGCCTATTTGAAACGCGTCGAGGAGGCCGAAAAACGCGACCATCGCAAGATCGCCCGCCAGCTCGATCTGTTTCATTTCCAGGAAGAAGCGCCCGGCATGGTGTTCTGGCACGAAAAGGGCTGGGCG